>JBFWMP010000022.1:0-26487 GCA_050251575.1 Clostridia bacterium | reverse complement strand
ACAAACACAAGACCAAGAAATTGGAATACCAGGGTAAAGGAGGAGATTTAGATGGTAACAACATTTTTAGCGTGGCTGTTTGGAAGTTTTGCACTTTTAGTTATTTTAGGGATACCGTTATCCTATTCACTTTTTTTATCATCGGCATTGGCAATGGGAGTCGCCAGCGATTTGCCGTCTGTTCTCATTATGCAGCAGGTGAATAAAGGGATAGATTCCTTTCCGATTCTGGCAATACCAATATTCTTCTTTGCAGGGGATTTAATGAATAGAGGAAAGGTTTCAGATTATCTTATAAAGTTATGTATGACTATGTTTGGATGGGTAAGAGGAGCCCTTGCGTATTTCGCAGTTGTTGTAGCCATGATCTTTGCGGGAACAACGGGAAGTTCTGCTGCCGAGTCTGCAGCAGTTGGTTCGGTTTTTATCCCTAATCTAATCAAAAGAGGTTATGACAGGGCTTTTTCAGTTACTTTATTAGCCTGTGCTTCTGTTATAGGAATCATTATTCCTCCAAGTATATTTATGATCATCTATGGTTCATTCGGGAACGTATCGGTAAGCGCCTTATTTATTGCGGGTATACTTCCAGGGGTACTAATCGGATTCAGTTTGATGGCAATATCATGGTACTATGCTAAAAAGTACAACTATCCGAGAGAAACTGACAAGATGGCTTCGCCGAAGGAAATACTTAGCGCATTAAAGACAGGTATTTGGCCGGTAGGGGTGCCAATATTATTGATTGGCGGAATGGTAGGCGGATTGTTTACACCTACAGAAGCATCACTGGTAACTGTGGTTTATACACTGATTCTTGTCTTCTTCTTGTACAAATCAGTGAAAGCAAAAGATATCCCGGGAATGTTGAAAGAAACTGCAAAAGGAGCATCTATCCCGCTTTTCTGCCTGGCATGTGCTAACGTATACGGATATTTGCTTGCTTTCTATAAAGTACCTGAATTTGTAGGAGATGCTGTTTTAAGCGTTACATCCAGTCCAAATGCAATTATGGCATTTATTATTGTACTTTATCTTATCGTAGGAACATTTATGGATGGTGTACCTGCCATCATTATCCTGTTGCCTATCACACAAAAACTAGGACAGATAGCACATTTTAATCCTCTTCATTTAGGGCTCGTAGTTTGTGTAACCATAGCGCTTGGATTATTAACACCACCGTATGGTCTTTGCACACTCATTAGCTGTGCAATAGGTAAAGTTAAGCTGACAGATGCTATAAAGCCTATGATTCCTATGTTTGGATTCATGTTTGGAGTAGTTCTTATGATGGCGTATTTCCCTGATGTTGTGTTATTTCTTCCAAGACTATTAGTACCTAATATGGTGCCGGCTACTCTATAACATTTATAAACACATAGGTGATTAAGAAGGCACTTGATATAAGCAATGAGAACACTTTTTTGATTTGTAAGGGCGGATTCATGTATCCGCCTGAACACAATACTTAAAATAGGAGTGAGGTTTCATGAAAAAGGACTTAAGTAGTAAGACTCTGGGGATTATTCATGCTGCAGTATTTACTTCCAATACTGTCCAGCCATATATCAAAGAAATCATGCCAGAGGTACAGGTAATGCATTTAGGTGATGATACCATTCAAAGAGATAACTTGACAGCAGAAGTAGGAACCATTCCAAAGATGAACTACTTTAAATTCACAACCTACTGCAGCTTTTTGGAAGAAGCGGGTGTGGATCTAATTATGTTGGGATGTTCCACATTTAACAAGGCAGTAGAATTGGCACGCCCTATGATTAATACACCGCTGCTGCAGATTGACAGGCCTATGATGGATTTAGCAGTACAAACAGGAAAGACTATTGGATTGCTCGCAACGTTACCGTCCACCATTCCGTCATCTGAAAGATTGCTTCAGTTGGCAGCTGATGAGGCAGGCAAAGAAATACAGATTAAAACAGTATTATGCTCTGAAGCATTTAAGGTACTAAGAGAAGGAAAGCCGGAAAAGCATAATGAAATGCTGATGGAAGAAATAGATCAACTGTCTAAAGAAGTAGATTGTATCTGTATGGCGCAGGTGTCCATGTCTGTATTAGAATCAAGACTTACTAATACAAAAGTACCGGTATATAACAGCGGACGCACCGGATTTACAAGAGCGAGAGAAATATTGGAATCCTTATGATTTTGGCAGTAGAATAGCAAGCATACTATTATAAGGAGATATGTTATGAAAGAAAATATAAAAATAATATTACCCTATGGAGAGAAAGAGGTAGAGGTTTATTTACCCAAGGATAATGTAGAATGGATCAAGTCGCCTAATAATGTACCGGGGTTAGAGGATGAAGAAAAGGCAATATTAGAGGCTATAAGAAATCCCATCGGTATTCCTGCATTGGATGAATTAGTGAAACAAAAAGGTAAGAACGTAGTACTCTTAGTAGATGATATGACAAGAGCTGCCCCCCAAAACAAGATTTTGCCCATACTATTGAATGAATTAAACCGGGCGGGGGTAGAAGACAAGGATATTAGTGCCATCATTGCTTTGGGTACTCATAGGCCTATGACACAAGAAGAGATATTGAAAAAATATGGAGAAGAAGCAGTTCGCAGAATTAAGTTTGTCAATCATGACTGCAGAGATAAAAATACGCTGGTGAAAATCAAAAACTCTAACTCAGGACTGCCGGTCTATGTAAACAAGACCTACTATGAAAGCGATATCAGTATAGCAGTTGGAAATATCATTCCTCATATGTATGCCGGCTGGGCAGGAGGAGCTAAAATGATACAGCCCGGGGTATGCGGGATTGAAACTACGGGAGAAACTCACTTTATGGCATCAGAAGCTGTACATGATATATTGGGTAAGGTAGACAATCCTGTAAGAAGAGAGATAGAAAATGCAGCAAGAATTACCGGACTCACCATGATAGTAAATACCATTCTGAATAAAGAGCATGAAATCGTAAAAGTGGTAGCAGGAGATTTCATACAAGCTCACAGAGAAGCACTAAGTGCCGGACAGCAAGTATACAGTCTTGAAATAAATGACTATGTAGATATTATGGTGGCTAGTGCAAATCCTGCATATCTTGACTTTTGGCAGTCTATCAAGGCTTTCAATAACTGTGCTATGGCAGTAAGGCCGGGAGGAACCCTCATATTATTATGTGCCGACCCGGAAGGGATTGCGCCGGATCACCCTGAACTGGTACAATTAGGCACCTGTTCCAGGGAAGAAGCAAAACAAGCCTATGAAGAAGGATTTATCAAGGATAAGGTAGGATTAGCAACTTATCTTGCGATGACTATCAACCGTGAAAGGGTGGAGACATATTTAATCAGCGAAGGGATACCGGAAAGTGAAGCAGAAAAGATAGGCTTAAAAACAGCACCCGACGTAGGAACAGCGCTGAAGAAAGCATTGCAGAGGCAGGGAAGTGCGGCGAAAATAGGAGTGGTAACGCATGGAGCAGATATTTATTTCAGAGTGAAAAACCAATAAGATTTCTAAAAAAGGAAGTACATGTAATAAAACGATAATTTTACATTATCAGTTTTCACTAAAAATATGATATAATAATGTGTATAATTTGTATAAAATATTATAATCTTATATATCCTATGGGGGATGCTTATGGCTAAAAAAGGTTCAATTATTCGAGTGTTAGTTGTAGATGATATCATAACTTTTAGGGAAAGATTTTGTGAGATATTAAAAACTGATGAAAAGATACTGGTAGTAGGTGTTGCAAATACGGGCAAACAAGCGGTAGAAATGGCGTTAAAGGAGAGACCGGATATTATTCTTATGGATATCATGATGGAAGACGATACTGCCGGCATACAAGCAGCACAGACTATTAATGAAAGATTATCAAATGTAAAAATTATTATCTCCACGGTGCTTGAGGGTGATGAAATAGTCTTTAATGCTTTTCAGACCGGTGCTGTAGACTATTTGCTGAAGAATTCTAATGCTCAGGAGGTACTTAATGCGGTTCATGCAGCTTATAATGACCAATCTCCTATAAGACCGAATATAGCAAAAAAGATAAGAAAAGAATTTAAAAAGATGAGGACTTATCAAAGCAGTATCATGTATACCCTTAACATTATTAGAACATTGACACATGCGGAATTAGATATATTATTACTTTTATGCGAAGGGAAAACCAGAAATAATATTGCGCAAATAAGATGTATTGAGATATCTACGGTCAAAACGCATATCAGTAATATTCTAAAAAAATTCAAGAAGAAAAATACCAATGAAATCATTCATATGCTCAGAGATATGGAAATGATTGATATTATTAAACAGGGTATCGAAGTTTAGATTACGTGCTTAATAGATTGATGTGTCTATATAAAGGGGTGCTTTGGAGAAATGATATACTTAGCGGTTATAATTCTTGCCTTTTGTATATTTATTATCTATAAAGAAAAAGGCGCTGCCAGGTTCTTTTTGCTTTCTTTGGCTTTAGGATGGTTCATTTCACTTTTTGGCTTGATTATCTATTTGCTTTATTTAAGGGAGAGAGATTTATATACCCATGCTTTGTGGAAAATATTATATGTAAAAGACTTTTTCCCTGAGTTTAACATTTCTTATGGCATTAATATGGAGTTTACAGTAATAGCAATGAATTTTGGCGTGTTATTGTTCATATATTCGTGTATCTGTTTCACTATTTCATTTGCAAGACCGTTAAAATCAAACTTAAAAATTTATACTATATTGAGTATCCCGCCTATTATTGAATTTATCATTTATAATCCTTGGTTTTATCAAAAGTTTTATAGATTTATTTTTAGCAGGTCTCTAAAGGATTATAGTGATTTTACTTATTTTTATCATTTGGAAGGGATAGTTTACCGCTTAACTAGCTTAGTCAACTATATATACCTTGGTTTATCTATTATTCTGATAGTATACAACTACTGCAGCACCCCGCGATTAAAGTATTTCAGATCTTATGGCATATTGATTTATTCAGGATTGTTTACCATTATTTCATCATTTATTACTATTTTATGGTGGGCTCCGAAAAGGCTAATCAGTGTAGCGGTTGTATCGGATTATATACACATATTACCGGTTCCGCTGGTTTTTGAAGGTAAGATGCTGACCGTTTTCTCCTATGTCATTGTCGTTTCTTTCATCGTACTTGCCGTAGCCATGTATATATTCAACAGCACATATTTGAGTCTGAATAACATGAAGAATTCCATTATAAAATCAATTGATGTTACCGGTATAGGAATAAGATTTTTCAGTCATATGATTAAAAATTATGCAATGGCTGTTTCAATCGATGCAGAATCCATAAAATCAAAAATAAAGTCTGGTGAGGACTGCAGTCAACAGCTTGATAGGATTGTAAATTCCAGTAATGATCTCATGCAAAGGCTTGATGAAATGAAATCAAAGTTTTCTATGGTGTCGCTGAATCTTGATTTAACAGATGTCAACGTACCGATTGAAAATGCATTAGAGAAGGTAACACTGGGGGAGGTTGAGCTGATTTACAAGCACGATGGGATAACTCCTTCGGTTCTCTTAGATAGCAGGCATATGACGGAAGTAATCGTTAATATTATCAACAATGCAGTACATGAAATGATTGAGGACAGAAAAACGCTTACAATAGAAATTTTTCAGGAAAAGTTATGGATAGTAATATCTATTAGTGATACAGGGAGAGGAATTGAGCCTCAGAATATTAATAAAATATTTACCCCTTTTTATACAACAAAAGGAAGGAATAATAACTGGGGATTGGGGCTCAGCTACTGCTACAGAGTAATTATGGCCCATAGAGGCAAGATGTTTGTTGAGAGTGAAGTGAATAAGGGGACAACTTTTAAGATACTCATTCCTTTTATTCAAGAGAAATAGCTTATAGTACTTACAAGGATGAAATACATTGTTTAAGGAGGAAGCTTTATGAGAGTTTTAATTTTAGGCGGAACAGGTGTGATCAGCAGATCGATAACAGAACAATTGATTAACAGAAACGATGAGGTTGTTCTATTTAATAGAGGGAGTAGAACACTGCCCTTTATGGGAAAGGTAAGACAGATTATCGGAAATAGGCAGAATAGGGAAGAATTTGAAGCATCCATGAGAAAAGAAAAGTTTGATGTGGTAATAGATATGATTTGCTTTAATACAGAGGATGCAAAGTCAACTGTTAGAGCATTTAGAGATAATGTAGAGCAGATTATTATATGTTCAAGTATTGCAGCATATAAGAGGCCTTATAAAACTGTGCCCACAATTGAAGAGGCAGAGGAATTATGGGATAATCCGGTGTTTGGATATGCATTTGAGAAAGCTCAAATGGAAAGATATCTGAACAAAGCCATAAAAGAAGAAAGGCTTCCTATTACTATTATAAGACCGTCTCTGACCTATGGACCGGGGGCTGCAAACATAGGTGTTCTGAGACAGAATTATGGGATTGTAGACAGGATTAGAAAAGGAAAACCTTTAGTTATGTTCGGAGACGGGACGACTCCATGGAGTTTTACATTTGTACCGGATTTAGCAAAAGGCTTCGTAGGTGCTGCGGGGAATAAAAAAACATATGGAGAAGCATATCATATAACCAATGAAGACAGGCATATATGGGATGATCTATACCTTGAGTTTGGCAAGATAGTAGGCAAGAAGCCTGAAATCGTGCATCTGCCTTCTGAAATGCTTTATAAAGCTGCCCCTAATCTTTGCGGACATTTATATTTTGAGAAGACCTATGCAGGATTGTTTGACAATTCTAAAGTCAAAAGGGATATTCCTGGATTTAAAACAGAGATATCATTGAATCAAGGATTAAAGATAATATTAGATTGGTATGAAAAAGAGGCTAATACAGTAGATTCTGAAAAAGATGAATTGGAAGATAAGTTAGTAGGTATGTACAACCAGTGGTCTGAGCAGGCAGCTAACCTTTATATAAAATAGTGAAGGCGGGGGATTTATATGATTAAATTGGGGATACTTTCTTTTTCAGATGGCAGAAAAAGAGTGCATGATAGTTTAGTTCCATATATAAAAGAATGCGAAGAAAGAATAAAAGTTCAACTTGAACTAACGGATGAATATGAGATAATCACCGGCGATGAAATCATTTGGAATGCAGAATTAGCGAGGGAACAAGCAAAAAAAATGAATAGTTATTTTGTAGATGGGATTATACTGAATGTTCCTGTATTTGCTTTTCCTAATCTGGTGCTCATTACAGCGACAGTTGCCGATGGACCTTATCTCGCAATAGCACCGGTGAATGGAGAACTTCCAGGTTTAGGCGGGTTACTTGCAGCAACAAACCTGCTGAAAGAAAATGGCATTCAACATGAAAAAATATGGGGTAATGTTGAACAGCCTGAGGTGTTCAAAAAATTGGTATCGTTCGGTAGGGCTGCCTATGCAGTCAGCAGCCTAAAGGGTCAGGTTTACGGTGTTATTGGAGGTAGAAGTATAGGTATGGGAACCGGTGCAGCCAATCCGGATTTGATTTTAAAAGTCTTCGGGGTCGATGTTGACCATATGGATCAATTAGAGATTATAAGAAGAGCAAAATTGATTGATCAGCAAAAAGTTGACAATGCTTTTGAATGGTTAAATAAAAGAGTCGGTAAAATTCACTATGATAACGATAAATTAACAGAAGATAGCCTAAAAATGCAGATTCAATGCTACTATGCAACCAAGGAAATCATAGAAGATAGAAAATGGTCTTTTGTGGGTGTCAAATGTCATTATGACATGAGTGAATATTATGTAGCGCAGTGTCTAGCTGCTGCTTTCATGAATGATCCATACGATTGGGATGGAGCAAAGACACCGGTTATTTATTCGTGTGAAGCGGATACTGACGGTGCTCTAACTATGCAGATGATGAAGCTGGTATCAAACCAACCTGTATTATTTGCTGATTTTCGTCATTTTGATGATGAGGATGGCGTATTTGTTTTCTGCAACTGTGGTGCTTCAGCCAGCTGGTATGCGAATAGAAGTGATAACCCGGAAGAAAATCTTAAAGAGGTTTCACTATATCCGCTCATCCCTAAATATGGCGGTAAAGGCTGCCATGTGCAGTATATATCCAGGGAAGGTGAAATGACACTGGGAAGACTGACTCACAGTGGAGATAAATACAAAATGTTGATCTTTAAAGGCGAATGCAAGAAGTTTCCGCCAGAGAAGCTTGAACAAACTTGTCCTAATTGGCCGCACAGCTTTATTAAGGTAGATACAGATCCATATAAGCTAATAGAAAAGTATGAAAGTAATCATGTACATGCAATATATGGTGACTATATAGATGAATTGATAAAAACATGTGAGTTATTAGATATTGAATATGAGGTGATTAGATGAAAATAGCAGTAGCAATAGCACCGGAAAATGCGTTGGCGTCAGCATTTGTGGTATTCAGAGGTATTGAAGAGAGCATAAAAAAAGCTGCAGTCCTAGGATATGATGGCATAGAGCTTGCATTAATGAACAAGGAACAGACTGATATTAATCGGGTAAAATCTCTGATTAAAGAATATAATCTGGAAATACCGGTAGTATCTACTGGGCAGGTATTTGCCGGATTAAACTTATGGTTTACAAATCCGGATATTAATATCAGAAATAAAACGGTAGAGATATTTAAAGGATTAATAGAACTGGCTTCCGAATTTGGTGCCATGGTAAATATGGGAAGGGTCAGAGGTCCTATCCATGCAGGGGAAACCATAGATGTTGCAGAAAAAAGATTTATTGAAGTCATGGAACAGCTATCAGACTATGGCAGTAAGTATGGCGTTGAGCTAATCCTTGAGCCGGTAAACCGTTATGAGATTAATTTTGTAAACAGTGTGGATGAAGGGGCAGATCTACTTAATAAGCTCAATAGAAACAATGTAAAGTTGATGCCGGATGTATTTCATATGAATATTGAGGATCAATCAATCGTAGGAACCTTTATTAAACATTTCAATCGCATTGCCTATATTCATTTTGCCGACAGCAATCGATTGGCACCAGGGCAAGGCCATCTGCATTTTCCTGACATCATATCCGCATTAAATAGTCTTGGCTATAAAGGTTGGGTCTCTGTAGAAATTTTGCCAGAGCCTGACCCTGATACCGCTGCCAAACAATCCATAGAGTATTTAAGAACATTGATTCCAAGAAAGTAATATTTCGTTAATATGAAGGAGTGAGGTTTCATGGATAAATCACCAATTATCATAGGTAATGATCACGGAGGATATAAACTTAAGCTGGACATTCTTAAAGCATTAGAAGAAAGAGGGATAGAATATAACGATATCGGATGTGATTCCGAAGAAATCGTAAGATATCCTCACTATGCGAAAAAAGTAGCCGAAGCAGTATCAAAAGGAGAATATAAAAGAGGAATTCTAATCTGCAGTACAGGAATAGGGATGTCTATTGCTGCCAATAAGTTTAAAGGCGTGAGGGCAAGTATGGTTTCCGATCATTACACTGCTGCGATGACGAAACAACATAACGATTCTAATATACTCTGTTTTGGAGGCAAAATGATAGGCGTATTTCAGGCAGTTGATATATTAGAGACGTGGTTAACCAATGAATACATCGGTGGACGTCACGATATAAGTTTAAACCTAATTAAGGATATAGAAGAAAAGCTCATCAGAGATTGTAAGGAGCAGCATTAGAAGAGCATAGCATCTACGGTGGTTTAGGAAGTGCCGTAGCAGAAGTGTTGGCAAAGGAGTGCCCTGTGCCAATAGAAATGGTAGGGATGGAGGATACCTTTGCTGAATTGGGAGACTATGAATTACTGCTTAAAAAATATGGCTTAAGTGCAGAGAATATTGTTGATAAGGTCAATGAAATTATTAAAAAACGACTGTGATAAATATTAAAGATAAAACAGGTTAGGAATAAAAATTCTTAGCCTGTTTTATCTTTAATTTGAAGTTAGCAACCAATTAAAAACCGTATCTGAAATATATAATATTAAAAAAACCGTATCTAAAAAATGATTCTAATATTGACAAAGGAGTAACAATCTCATATAATTATAATTGTTAATAATTTATCAATATATTAACGGATTTCGGTAATATAAGGGAGGCGCCTTTAATGCTGCAGGTTCACATTTGTGTGGGTAGTTCGTGTCATTTAAAAGGTTCATATCATATTATCAAGACCTTTCAAAGTATGATAAGCAAGTATAAGCTGGAGGACCGGGTGGAGTTAAAGGCATCCTTCTGTATGGGGCACTGTACCGAAGGAGTGGCAGTTAAAGTAGGAGAAGCCTATATACAAGGGATTACAATATCTAATGCAGAAGAAGCGTTTATAAAGCATGTAATGGAGAGGTTATAAATGAGTATTATTAAATTTAAGGAAGCAAACTGTAAGAACTGCTATAAATGTATACGGAGCTGCCCGGTGAAGGCAATCTCATTCAAGAATGAGCAGGCGCAGATTATTGAAGATAGATGCATTCTTTGCGGACAATGTCTATTGGTATGTCCGCAGAATGCTAAAAGCGTTATAAGTGATGTAGATGAAGTAAAAAAATATATGGAAAAGAAGGAAAAAGTTTATGTAAGCATTGCCCCTTCTTTTGTTTCAGCATTTCAAGTATCAGACAGCAGAAAGATATTTACTGCGTTAAAGATGCTTGGATTTACACATGTTGAAGAGACGGCTATTGGAGCCGCAAAAGTTTCTAAAGAATATGAAAAGCTTATTGAAGAAGGAAAGATGACAAATGTCATTACCACTGCATGTCCTACAGCCGTATTGCTGATTGAAAAGTATTACCCTGAATTGATTTCATATTTGGCACCTGTGGTATCACCAATGATTGCTCATGCAAAAATGATGCGGGAGGTCTATGGTTCCCGTATTAAAATAGTATTTATTGGTCCATGTATTTCGAAAAAGGATGAGTGTAACGATTTGCAGAATAGCAATATGGTTAATGCAGTCATTACTTTTGATGAGCTGAGCAAATGGATAGAAAGTGAAGGCATAGACTTAGAGCAATTAGATGTTGAAGAAATAAAAGGATTCAGTAATACCATGGCAAGATTTTATCCCGCACCGGGTGGAATTATCAGAACATTAGGAAGAGAAGAAAGAAAAGCCTATAAATGTGCAAGTATAGATGGTGTAGATAGGTGTATGCATATATTGGATTCTATGAAAAAGGGAGAAATATCGGACTATTTTATAGAAATGAATGCTTGTGCAGGGGGTTGCTTAGGAGGACCTTGTATTAGGGCTGGGAAAAACAGCTATCTGACAGCAAAAGATACGCTTCTTGACTATGTGAGAAAAAATTTAAAGGATTCTTGCCCATCGGTTGCAGAGGATGTTTCCATTAAAGCAGGCAAGGTATTTGTTGATAGATCGCGGGAGGAACAGGTGCCTGATGAGCAAACGATAAGAGATATATTGGCAAAGATAGGGAAGTTTGACAAAGAGATGGAATTAAACTGTGGTGCCTGTGGATACCATAGCTGCAGAGAAAAGGCTATTGCAGTATACAATAATAAGGCAGAGCTTCATATGTGCCTTCCTTATATGCGAGAACGTGCAGAATCAATGTCAAATATCATTATTGAATCAACTCCTAATGCGATTATGGCGTTAAACAAAGAGCTGCATATTCAGGAATTCAATCTTGCTGCGCAGAAGCTTTTCGGTTTGAAAATGCAAGATGTAGTAGGAAAACATATTTATGAAATATTAGATTGTGATGATTTTGAATCCGTGAGTGAAACGGCACAAAATATTATCGGGAAAAAGTATTACTATGAAAAGTATGATATTTCAGTGGAGCAATCTATTCTTTATATAAAAGACCAACAGATTATTATTGCTATTGTCAATGATATTACTAAAGAAGAGAAGCAGAAGCATCAAATTTATAAGGTTCGTTCAGAGACTGTAGATATCGCCCAAAAGGTTATTGAAAAGCAGATGAGAGTTGCGCAGGAGATAGCCAGTTTATTAGGAGAAACAACTGCAGAAACAAAATTAGCGTTAACAAAATTAAAGAAATCGATTCTATCAGAAATTGGTGATGAGAAATGAACCTTTTTATAGAAGCAAGCTATGAGAGTTTGAATAAGTATAATGAAGAGTTATGTGGAGATAAAGTTGAAATCATTCGTCATGAGGATTTAGTGATTGTTGTATTGGCAGATGGGCTGGGGAGCGGTGTAAAGGCGAATATCCTAGCGACCTTGACAAGCAAGATTATAGGCACAATGCTTATGAATAATGCTGATATTGAAGAAGCTGTAGAAACGATAGCTAGTACACTTCCTGAATGTAAGGAAAGAGGAATAGCATATTCAACTTTTTCCATACTTCAGATTTCCCGCACAGGAGAAGCGTATTTAGTAGAATTCGACAACCCTTCTATGTTTTTATTAAAGAAAGGGTGTTTTACGAAGATTGAGAGCCAGGATAGAATAATAAGCGGGAAGTTGATAAAAGAGAGTCGGTTCACAGTGAGTCCGGATGACTTGTTTATTTTAATTAGTGACGGAGTTATTCATGCCGGCGTCGGAGGAACCTTGAATCTAGGATGGCAGAGAGAAAATGTCATGGAATATATACAGAGAGTATATAAGCCTGATATTACAGCAAAGAATATGGCAAAGCTGCTGTTAGCGGTTTGTGATAATCTTTATATGCAAAAACCGGGAGATGATACTACGGTGGTCGGAGTGAAGGTAAGAAGTCCGCTGCCGGTAAGTGTAATGGTAGGACCTCCCGTAGAACCGGTCATGGATCAGTATGTAGTAGAAAGGTTCATGGGTAATGACGGGAAGAAAGTGATCTGCGGAGGTACAACATCAAATATTGTAAGCAGGGAATTAGGCAAGGAGATTGTTACAAACTTTAATTATTTTAATCCGGCAGTGCCCCCGACTGCGGATATTGAAGGAATAGATCTAACGACAGAAGGAGTACTAACATTGGGGAAAACACTTGGGCACATCAAAAGATACTGGTCATCTGAGAGTACGATACAGGATATTCTGAAGTTGAATCAACATGATGGGGCCTCTCGACTAGCAAAAATTTTATTAGAACAAAGCACATCAGTTCATTTCTTGGTGGGAAGAGCAATGAATCCGGCGCATCAGAATCCGAATCTTCCGCTTGATTTGAGCATCAAGCTTAATCTTGTGGAGGAGATAACAAAATATTTAAAAATGATGGGCAAGGAAGTATTAGTAGAGTACTATTAAATAAAGGATGAAGAATATGGTTTTAAAGACAATTACCCTAAAGCTTCATAATCCCGGCAAACAGAAAAAAGAAATAATAGACAGAGCAATGCTGAACTATTCTCGAGCATATCAGTATTTATTGGATATCGCGCACGCTCAGATACAGAGCATCAGAGATAATTATAAAGACAAGAATGGGAAATATAAAGCATCAAGCCTTGCGAAGTGGGTAGATAAGGAAATTAGTAAGCAGTTAAACCAATTTGATGTTCAACCTTTTAAGGACTCCCTGAAGTTGGATTTTGGGATGATGCTGGCAAGTTATCTAAGCCTGAATGAAATTCAGCAGGAAGTAAATTATCCAACAGCGTATATATCAGAGTCAGAATGTGAGGAAAAGTATGTTAAAAGTTTAGAACAGCTCACGAATGGGGAAGTTACTTTATCTGAATTTGATAAAGAGGTAAAAAAGGTTCTTAAAAAAAACAATGTATTAAAGTCGTTATTTTTTTGCAGATATGATTGCAACAGAGATTATTGCCTATTGTACGATTCGGAGAATAACAGGTATTATGCTAAGGTCTATATGATGAATGTGAAGGATAGGGGCCGAAAGGAAGTAAATGCTGCTTGCAGAAAAACACTGAGTTATATTCATAAAAAAGGTGGAGAGTTAACTGATAGTGGCAAAAGAGAACGTTTTCTAATATTTCCTCTTTCCTTTGGTAAGTGGCAGGAGCAGTATTTGATAAAGGCCATACAGGACCCAGAAATGCTTAAGACAGCAAGACTGATTAAAAAAGAAAATGAATACTATTTATCTATAAGTGTTAGTATAGAAGAACATAAAAAAATTAAAACAGAAAATTATCTAGGAGTTAGCAGGTCAATGGAAAGTCCTGTTCATTATACTGTTGTTGATAAAGAAAACCATATACTTTGCTCTGAAAACATCGCATTACAATATAAAAAGAAGGACGGCATGGGTAAGCTTCCGGTGGATGAGCTGCACAAGATAGCAAATGAAATTGTAGAAACAGCATATAGGAAAAAGTCTCAGGTTGTGGTAAAATCTCTTATTGATAAAGGAGATAGGCTGCAGTGGATGAAGGATACTGACAAGGCTGTTGTACCGGTATTAGGATGCAGCAGCTACAAACAATTAGTTCGTATATTGGATTATAAGCTTCCGGCGCGGGGGTTGCCGTCACCCATAAGGATAAGCCCATTTGGTGTTTTTTACACTTGTCCCGAATGTGGGCTTAATACAAAGAACAATAGGTTTTCGCAAGACATGTTTATATGTACTGTCTGTGGAAAGACGATGAATATTGATAAGCTAGGAAGTTTGAATGTGGCATGTCGGCTAAACTGCAATAGTCAACAAGGCTTAAAGATAAAGGTTGTGAAGACTCCCGAAGGTGTACGGCTTGTTAATAAAGTACTTGGATTAGATTATTGCATAAGAAACTTCCATAATGATATGGAGAAGTTCACAAAAGAGATTGAAAGGATTATTGAAGATTTTTATAAAGATATTCATGCTAATGCGCGAAATAAAGAGTTCAAGAAAAAGTACAGTCTAATTAAAAAAATACAGCAGACTGAAGATATAAAGAGAATTATCCGAATAGTTTAAAGATAATAATGGTGTTTTAGCTGTCGCACCATAATCTGAGGGCAGGGGGAATCCCTGCTCATGGATTGAAACTTACATAGTAAGCATGATTAATTCATGAAAGTGCAGCTATCTGACATCTTATAAATAATGCCGCAAGGGACTATACGTCCTTTGCGGCATTATTTGTTTAAAACAGAAAAAGCGTTTCGGAAGTGCTGGAAAGTCAAGAATGTCATTCTGAGCACAGCGAAGAATCTAAGCATCTAAATGATTTTAAAGATTCTTCATTACACTTCGTTTCATTCAGAATGACACACATTGGATTTTCTAGTACTCTTGAACATTTTATTTCTTCTCAATAAAAAACCGTATCTGAATAATACTATATAAAAATTATGCATAAAAATCCAAATATTATTATGTTTGAAGCACATTACAGGGTATTATATAATATCACTATAGTTTGTTAGTTTTTTAACAATAGTAGTTATTGTTTATATATACTACAATATTTTGATTTTAATATTTAGTGGGATGTTAAGAAGGGGGAATTTTCAATGGTTCGCAGCTGTCAAATGGAAAAAGTTGATCAAACTATCGAAAAGTATGAAAGAAAAAAAGCAGCGCTTATCGCTATTTTACAGGAAATACAAAAAGAATACAGGTATCTTCCTGAAGAAGTGCTTATGTATATTTCTGATGCTATGAATATAAGTTCGGCAAAGGTTTTCAGCGTTGCTACGTTTTATGAGAACTTTTCTATGGAGCCTAAGGGAAGGTATGTCATTAGAGTATGTGATGGCACGGCTTGTCATGTAAGAAAGTCAATTCCTATCTTAAATGCGTTAAGAAAAGAATTAGGATTAAGTCATCAGAAGCACACCACAGATGATTTCTTATTTACGGTAGAAACGGTATCTTGTTTAGGTGCTTGTGGTCTTGCACCAGTAATTACTGTTAATGACAAGGTATACCCTAAAATGACGCCGGAAACCACTGTAAGCTTGCTTAATCAAATTAAGGAGGCAGAAGAACAATGAGAATTCAAACCGTTAAAGAGCTTGAAATAATTGAACAGCAGTTTAGAGACGCCTTAGAAAGGCAAAAGCTAAAGGTATTGATTTGTGCGGGAACAGGATGTGTTGCTGGAGGTTCCATTGATATCTATCATAGAATTAAAGAAATTATTGAAGAAAAAGGACTTTTGGTTGGGATTGAGCTTACAGAGGAAAAAGAAGGAGTAGGAGTTAAGAAAAGCGGTTGCCACGGTTTTTGTGAGATGGGACCACTTGTGCGTATAGAACCTTTCGGCTATCTATATATAAAAGTTCGACTGGAAGATTGTGAAGAAATTGTCGAAAGAACCTTATTGGGTGGTCATCCGGTGGAAAGGTTAATGTATAATTCGGAAGGCAAGTCATATGCTACACAGGAACAAATTCCGTTTTATAAGAAACAAACAAGGCTTGTTTTGGAACACTGCGGACATATGGATGCAGAGTCTGTTCAAGAGTCCATTGCCAGAAGCGGATATAAGGCGCTTGGAAAAGCTTTGGTTGAGATGAACCCTGAAGGAATCTGCAAAGAAATTATAGACTCCGGCTTAAGGGGAAGAGGGGGCGGAGGATATCCCGCCGGAAGAAAGTGGTCTCAGGTGTTAGCACAAAAGAGCCCTGAAAAGTATGTAGTTTGTAACGGAGATGAAGGTGATCCAGGCGCTTTTATGGACAGAAGCATCATGGAAGGTGATGCTCACCGGATGATTGAAGGCATGATTATTGCAGGATATGCTTCGGGTGCATCAGAAGGATACATCTATGTACGCGCGGAATATCCTCTTGCCGTCCAAAGACTGAATAAAGCAATTGAGCAAGCAAGAGAATATGGGTTGTTAGGGCAAAACATTCTTAATTCCGGTTTCAGCTTTGATATTCATGTGAATCAAGGAGCGGGAGCTTTTGTATGCGGAGAAGGCAGCGCACTGACCGCATCCATCGAAGGTGAGCGCGGGATGCCAAGAGTTAAGCCGCCTAGAACAGTTGAAGCAGGACTTTGGGGTAAGCCTACGGTACTAAACAATGTAGAAACTTTTGCAAATGTTCCTCAAATTATATTGAACGGAAGTGCATGGTATAAGTCTATCGGAACAGAAAAAAGTCCCGGAACTAAGGCTTTTGCCATTACAGGGAATGTAAACAATACCGGATTAATAGAAGTGCCTATGGGAACGACATTGCGTGAAATTATTTTTGAAATAGGCGGAGGAGTTAAGGATAATAAGGAATTCAAAGCAGTGCAGATTGGAGGCCCATCCGGTGCATGTTTAACCAAGGAACATCTAGACATGCCTTTGGACTTTGACTCTTTAAAAAAGGTAGGTGCTATGATAGGTTCCGGCGGCTTGGTAGTAATGGATGAGGATACTTGCATGGTTGAAGTTGCAAGATTCTTCATGAATTTTACCCAAAATGAATCCTGTGGCAAATGCGTGCCTTGTCGTGAAGGAACTAAGAGAATGTTAGAGTTATTAGAGAAAATTGTTCAGGGAAAAGGAACAATGGAAGATTTAGAACTCCTTGTTGATCTAGCAGATACTGTAAGCAGTACAGCATTATGTGGATTAGGTAAAACAGCTGCAAATCCGGTAATCAGCACTTTGAAATATTTTAAAGATGAATACCTTGCGCATATAATTGATAAAAGATGTCCTTCCAAGACCTGCCAGGCATTGAAGGTGATACAAATTAAGAAAGAGCTGTGTAAGGGATGCAGCAAGTGTGCAAGGATATGTCCTGTTAATGCGATAGAAGGTAAAGTGAAAGAACCCTATCATATTAACACAGATAAATGTATAAAATGTGGTGCGTGTCTGCAGTCCTGCGCATTCAATGCTATTGAGGAGGTCTAAGAAATGAAAGGATATATGTTGGTAGATGGACAAAAGGTAGAGTTTGGAGATGAAAAGAATGTACTTGATGTGGTAAGAAAAGCAGGAGTTGAGTTGCCTACTTTCTGTTACCACTCAGAGTTAAGTATATACGGAGCTTGTAGGATGTGTGTGGTAGAGGATAAATGGGGTGGGACTTTCGCGTCTTGCTCGGCTCCTCCAAAAGACGGCATGGAGGTGTATACCAATACACCAAAACTTCAAAAACATCGGCGTATGATTTTGGAGCTGCTGCTTTCGAATCACTGCAGAGATTGTACAGTCTGTGAAAAAAACGGAAAGTGTAAGCTTCAGGAACTTGCCATGAGATTTGGTATCAAAAAAGTTAGATTTGATTCGATAGACAACCATCATCCACTAGATGAAAGCAGCATGTCTATTACCAGAAATCCAAACAAATGTATTCTTTGCGGTGACTGTGTGCGCATGTGCGAAGAGGTTCAAGGAGTAGGGGTGCTTGGGTTTGCTTATAGAGGTTCGAAGATAAAAGTTACTCCGGCATTTAATAAGATGCTTTCAGAAACGGATTGTGTGAATTGCGGGCAGTGTACGGCCGTATGCCCTACAGGGGCGTTGGTGGTTAAAAATGAAACCAATAAGGCGTGGAAAGTTCTGCATGATAGTGAAAAGAGAGTTATAGCTCAAATTGCACCGGCAGTCAGGGTAGCACTCGGAGAAGAGTTTGGTCTGCCTGCAGGTGAAGTTGTAACAGGCAAGCTTGCAGCAGCATTAAGAAAGCTAGGCTTTGATGAAGTATATGATACGGGAATGGCAGCTGACTTGACTGTTATGGAGGAAACGAAAGAATTTATAGATAAGATGAATAAAGGAAAGAATGATTTCCCCCTATTTACTTCGTGCTGTCCTGCTTGGGTAAAATTTGCAGAGCAAAAACTGCCTGAAATTTCAGAATATATTTCAAGCTGCCGCTCACCGCAGCAGATGTTCGGTGCAGTAGTGAAGGAGCATTATCGAAGCTTGAAAAAAATTGACGGTAGAGATACAATTATAGTGTCCATTATGCCGTGTACAGCGAAAAAATATGAGGCGTCAAGACCTGAGTTCAGTAGCAATGGAGAAAAGGATGTAGATATTGTTCTCACTACACAGGAACTAGCTATTATGATCAAAGAAGCGGGAATCGTATTCAATCAACTGGAATCAGAGTCGCTGGACATGCCTTTTGGACTTGCAAGTGGGGCAGGAATCATATTTGGTGTTACGGGAGGAGTGGCTGAAGCAGTATTAAGAAGATGCTATATACAGAAAACTTCAAAAACGCTCAAAGAAATCGAGTTTGTCGGAATCAGAGGAATGCAGGGTGTCAAAGAAGCATCCGTAGAAATTGACGGAAAAGAAATAAAGATTGCAGTGGTTCATGGCTTAAAGAATGTCCAAAGTCTTATTGAACAAATACGTGCGGGTGAAAAGAAATATGATTTTGTAGAGGTAATGGCATGTCCGGGAGGATGTATAGGTGGTGCAGGACAGCCATTGCCGGTTGATTCCTTTGTCAAACAGAAGAGAGTAGGAGGAATTTATAAAGCGGATAGAACCTCACAAATTAAAAGATCGGAAGAAAATCCAATGATTATGGCTCTTTACAATGGAATGTTAAAGGATAAACACCACCTTCTCCATACGCCACATACGTCTTGTACTCATACAAAGGAGTGATGATGATGATAACCATTCATGTTTGTATCGGAAGTGCATGTCATATCAAGGGAGCATATAACGTGATTAATGCGTTTCAAACATTAATAGAGCGCCGGAAGGTAGGCGAAAAGGTTACTGTAAAAGCAGCATTTTGTTTAGGAGAATGCGTAAGCGCAGTTTGTGTAAAAGTTGATGAAGGTCCGGTTTGTTCGGTTAATGAAAAAAATATAGAGCAATTTTTTGAAGAAAATATCATAGCAAATATTTAAATGAGAGTAAAGATAAGGCAACATAGGAGCAGGATTAGGTTTTCCGGTCCTCGTATGTTGCCTACTTTTCTATTTACATATGTTATAATATAGTATAGAATAAATAAAAACATATGTTTGGGGGAGTTGAGATGGAGAACATTTCCTTCATCCATTGTGGTGACATCCATCTAGATGCGCGGTTTACTTCGACGGGATTAACAGATATAAAAGCAAGGCAGAGGAGACAGGAAATACGGGATACTTTTTCAGTAATTATTGATAAAGTTATAGTACTTAAGGTACCACTTCTTTTAATAGCAGGAGATTTTTTTGAGCAAGAATATATTAGCAGAAGCACGGCAGAATTTATTCTTGCTCAGTTAAAAAGAATTCCTAATGTAGAAGTATTCATATCGCCAGGAAATCATGATCCGTATATCGTGAATTCTTATTATTCTATATGGGACTGGCCGGTAAATGTACATATATTTACCGGAGATATGGGCAGGGTAGAACTGCCTGAATATAATACTGTAATTTATGGCATAGGGTTTTGCAATAAATGCCAGTATGAATCCATGCTGGATGAAATAAGTGAACTTGATCAATCAAAGACAAATATTCTTCTTGTACATGGAACACTGGATGTTGGTGTTTCGGAATGCCAGTATCATCCTATCAGCAGCCGTCACATCCATCTTCTGGGTTTCAATTACGCAGCATTAGGGCATATCCATAAGATAAGTAATAAGGACAGTATATCCAAGAGTATAATCCAATACTGCGGGAGCCCTGAGCCATTAGGTTTTGATGAGCCTGGGCGGCATGGTATTATTCACGGAAAGATATCGGAAGACAGGCTTATACTTGAACATATTAAACTTAATCAAAGGGATTGTGTGACGCAGGTATTTGACATTACCGGCATTGTTGATGTGGATACAATAGAAACTCGGTTAAAGGAGCAGCTTAAAAGTTTGGAGAAGGACTTGGTTAAGGTTGCTTTCGTAGGCAAAAAAGACAGGAATTTAGGTTTGGATATGGAGCTGATAACTTCTCGATTAAGTGATCTTTGTTTTTATCTGAAGATTGCAGATGAAACACAGCCCGATTATCCGTTAGAAGAGCTAATGAAGCAGAATAACCTTACGGGAATTTTTGTTAGAAAACTGCTTAGTGAAATTGAGTCAGAGCAGGATGAGCAGCGAAAAGGCATACTCTATCAAGCCTTGTATTTAGGACTGGACGCATTAGGCAGTTAGTTGGGGAAAATGATTTATATATACCCTATGAGGTGTAGGGGCAACCTGCCGTTGTCCGCAGGACATATTTTGTCATTCTGAGCGCAGCGAAGAATCTTGAGTTTGATGTATAAGATCCTTCGCTTATGCTCAGGATGACAAAGAGACAATTATAGGCATCTTTTATTTTAATACGTCTCCATTGAAATGAGGTGAATATTTTGAAATTAGAGAAACTGTCTATAAATAATTTTGGGAAGTTTGAGCAAAAGGAACTTATCTTTCATCAAGGTCTGAATATTATTTGTGGAGAGAATGAAGCAGGAAAAACGACGATTCAAATGTTTATAAAAGCGATGCTATACACTCTTGGGAAAAGGGATGAGAAACGGTATCTGCCATGGAATGCAGACAAGTTTGGTGCCGCCAATACCTTAACCTATGTATTGGATAATGGGCAACCTTATGCCATTGAGAAGAACTTTAACCGCAAAACTACTTCAGTATATACGATGCAGCCTTATGAGGAGGTTACAGCCCTTTTCCCAAGGGATAAGGGAAATGTTTTACTGATGGAGGAGCAGACGGGACTTGACTTAGCATCCTTTGAAAACTCTGTATTTGTAAGACAGCTGGGTATAGAAGTGAATAAGAAAGATAGCAAAGGGCTTGTAGAACGATTAGTGCGACTTACACGTTATGGAGATGAAAATATTGACTACAATGATGCGATAAAAAAGCTGGATGAGTTAAAAGATATTATAGGCAGCGGAAATTCAGGAAAGCATAAAAAGCTTATTCAGGTTAATCAACTAGTTAATGATTTGCAGGAGAAGTTAAGTAAGGCTAGAGAGAATGCGAGATATGTAAGAGAACTTCAACAAAGAATGGAACAGTTAAACAGTCAGAAGCAAGGACTTGCCAGAGAGGTTGAAGAATTGACACTGCGGCAGCAAGATAAGAGACGTTCTGTAATACAATATCGTGGGCAACAAAAGGAAAAGCTGGAGCAATATATAGCAGAAAAGGAAAAGGTACAGCTGCAAAAGGGAGCAAATGACCTGGGGCAGACAGATATACGGATGCAGCTTATAGAAGACAAGGTGACTCAGCTTAAAAATCAGCGGAGTGCCGGCAGACTTTCAGCAATTATCAGTGCACTTATATGTGGAGCAGTAGCTTTCACATTTGGAAATATTCATCCCGGATGGTACTCACTCTTGTTATTGATACCGATAGCGTTATTGCTGCTTTCAAGTTATAGCAAAGGAATAGAAAGCAGAATACGGCAATTAATTGCAAAGCAGCATCAATTGGAAACTAAAATGGACGCTGGTGAAAAGCCTCAGGTATTGGAAAAGCTGATAGAAGCTCTTCAGCAGGAATTAGAAGAAGATATTGATGAGCAAATGAATTCAACGCAAATAGATCAACGTGTTGATGAGAAAAAACTGGAATTGAAGAAAACTGAAATTATGCTTAGTTCAATAGAGAAAGAGCTTGAACTGATTTCAAAAGAATATATTCATCCCGGTGACGTTGAGGAACAGCTGGAAACTGCCTTGCAAGAAAAAAAAGAATACGAGAATACCAGGGAAGCAATTGACGCCGCCAAATATTATTTGCAGCAATCATTAAAAGAAGTACAGCAAAATTATATTCCTGCATTGAATCGGTATACCGGAGATATCCTTAGGGAGATAACAGAAGAAAAATATCATGCTGTAGATACTGGCTCAGATTTAAGTGTATTCATCCGCGATAGAGATAATGGGTTGCTTGATTTGAATACATTAAGTGGAGGAACAGTAGATCAGGTGTATTTTTCCTTGCGGCTTGCGATAGCTCAAATGTTGTCTGTTAAAGAGACACTTCCTTTGATTCTTGATGAGCCTTTTGCGCACTATGATGACCATAGATTAAAAAGTGCATTAGATTTTCTTATCAAGGTAGCGGAAAGCAGGCAGGTTATTCTTTTTACCTGTCACAAAAGGGAGTCGGAGTTATTAGCTTTATCGGGAAAAGAATACTATACGATTCTATTGTAAGAAAATAGCTATAAAACATGATATTATTATTGCCATTTGTGATTCATTACTTTACAATGGTATTGTAGATTTACATGGTTTTGGATTTGCAGCACAAAAGGTTGATGGATAAGGTTTATCTTATATATTGTAAGATATCGAGGAGATAATAAATGAATAATTATTCGTTACTATCTTTTTTCGCGTTTATCGTGTATGTATATTTAGGCTTTTATACATACAATAGGGCACCAAAAGCAAAGGCTAACAAGATTTTCTTGGCCTTGTGCAGCGGTCTTGCAGTGTGGGCATTTTCCTATACTTTTATTTATGATGCGCCGAATAACAATATGATATTACTCTTGAGAAGCTGTGCTGCTATAGGTTGGGGTACCTATATAAGTATCATTCTGCACTTAGCACTTGTTTTAACATACGAGGAGAATATTTTACATAAAAAATGGATTTATACTGTTCTGTATCTGCCATCTCTTGTATTCTTATCGGCATTTTACATTTATATTTTGCCTCAGGGGGATGTCATAAGCAGGGAAAAAATCAGTTATTATGCTTTCTTCAATATCTATGTTGTTATATATGCGATTTTTAGTTTATTAATAATATGGAGATGGGGAAAAAGTTCGCAGTCCAACAGGGAGAAGAAACAGGCAAGAATTATTGTATATACCGGTATGATTAGCATTTTGCTTAGTATAATGTTTGAAATAATATTACCATTATTGGAGATTCATGTGGTTTCGAGGACAGCGCAAATTATTTTTCTTATTTATGCATATGGGATGTGGTATGCAATCTCGCATTTGAACCTTATGTCTGTGACATCTTGTATCAGAGCAGAAGAGCTGATTGATAAGATGGTAGATTGGGTGCTGCTACTA
The DNA here is from genome assembly GCA_050251575.1 of Clostridia bacterium. Classification (GTDB taxonomy): domain Bacteria; phylum Bacillota; class Clostridia; order SK-Y3; family SK-Y3; genus X23. Next base: position 2,588 of record JBFWMP010000022.1, on the reverse strand, counting down.
GACAGCAGAGGTAGAATATTAAGGATGAATCGTAAAATTCATCTAGAATTAGGCTATAACGAAGAAGAACTATTGGGTAAACCAATGAGTACAGTCTTTGATCTGAATTCGTTACAGGATATGGAATTAATGAATTTTGACAGCAGTCAGCCTTCTTTTGAGGAGAAGAATATGCATATTATCACAAAAAGAAAGAAGAAGCTTCCTGTGAAGGCATGTTTATCAGATATATGCGATAAGGCAGGAGACATTATAGGTTATATTGCAATTGCGCAGGATATGAGGAGTACCATGTTGCTTGAGGAAGAAATTCGGGAGCGCAAGCAGGCAGAAGAAAGATTAAAATTTTTCAGCATGCATGATATTACAACCAGGTTATACAACCGTTTTTATTTTCAGCAGCATATGGAACGATTGGAACAAGAGCAAGAGTGCCCGGTAGGGCTGGTGGTATGCGACGTAGATGCACTGAAATTGGTTAATGATACTCTTGGACATCAGTGCGGAGATGATCTTATCGTTGCAGCTGCGACACTTTTAAAGCAGTGTTTTGGAGAGAGAGGTATTGTCTGTCGTATCGGCGGAGATGAGTTTGGAATACTTATGCCTCATTGTACAGTGCTATATATAGAGAATCTTTGTTGCAAATTCAAAGAGAGTATTATACGTTATAATAGCAACAAACCGGACATCCCATTAAATGTATCTATTGGGTTTCAGGTAAGAGAAAGCATTGACATGAGTATGGTGGAATTATTTAAAAAGGCTGATGACAGGATGTATTTCTATAAAAAACAAAATAGTCAGAATGTAAGAAAGGACATTATCGATAAGCTTACTAAAACGTTGAACATTACACAAATAGATCAAGAAGAAGAGGAATGGACCAGGTTAAGACAATTATTTTCATATAGAAATGAGTGAAAGGTTTGTTCGGTTATGTTACTCCATATAAAGATGAACTGAAGGTACGGGAGTATAATTGGTTTAAGGCGTATTATTGTGGCCTGTGCAAGACTCTCGGCAAAGAATTTAATCAAGCGGTAAGAATGGGACTAAATTATGACTTTGCTTTTCTTGCGTTATTACTTTCTTCTATGGATGATCAAAAAGAAGAGATGCGTGCACAAGGCTGTATAACAAATCCTATCAAGAAGAAACCTGTGATTTTGACAAATAGAAATATTGAATATAGTGCATACATGAGTGTAATATTAACATATTTCAAGCTACTGGATGATTGGAAGGATGAACGGTCCATACAAGCATTAGCTGCACTCTTGGCATATCTTAGACCGGTAAGGAAAGCAAGAAAAAGATATCCGGAAAAATGTGAAAGAGTTAAAGAAAGCCTCAATAAATTATTTGAGTTGGAAAAAAAGAAATGTGACATAATAGATGAGAGTGCACATGCTTTTGCTGAATTAATGCAAGAAATTTTTGTTCCCCCATATATTGAAAATGAAAAAGTGGAAAGAGTGCTGCAATGGTTGGGATACAATCTGGGAAGATGGATTTATATACTTGATGCTTTCTATGATATGGAAAAGGATATAAAAAAGAAAAGCTATAACCCCATATTATTACAATATAAGTATGATAATGGTGAGAATATACAAATATTCACGGAAAGGATTAGCAAGCAGATAGAAATGTCTCTGACTTTTACACTGGATAATATGGCAGGAAGCTTTGAGTTGCTTGATATAAAGCATAATAGTGCTATTTTACAAAACATTATCTATATGGGTACCAGGCACAGGATGCAGCAAATATTTAAAAAAAGGGGTTGTTCCAAGAATGAGAAATCCTTATGAAGTTTTGGGGGTTCGGGAAGGTGCAAGTGAGGAAGAAATAAAAAAGGCTTATCGTGATCAGGCAAGAAAATATCATCCTGATCAATATGCCAATAATCCTCTTTCTGACTTGGCACAGGAAAAGATGAAAGAAATCAATGAAGCATACGATTTTTTGATGAAGAATAAGGGTGGAACCCGTCAATATAGCCAAAATAGCAATCAGAATCAACAGAGCTATAATGGGACCGGTCAAGGCATTTATATTCAGGTTCGCCGTTTTATAGAAATAGGGAATGTAGCAGAAGCGGATAGGATGCTTGAGCAAATCAGTAATCGGGATGCAGAATGGCACTTTCTTAAGGGTGCTGTATTTCTTAGAAGAGGATGGTACGATCAGGCACGCCAGTATTTTCAAAAGGCGGTAAGCATGAATCCTAATAACCCGGAATATCGTGCTGCTTTAAATAACATTTCATATAGAAATACGACCTATAGGAATGTAGGTGGCGGAATGGGATATGGAGGAGGTGCATCAACCTGCGACTGCTGCACCTCGATGATTTGTGCAGACTGTTGTTGTGAATGCCTGGGCGGAGATTTGATTAGCTGCTGCTAATTTTTAGTGGATAGTGGACAGTGAGGAGTGGGGACGGTTCGAGGGCACTGAAAAAGTCCGTACTTTGTCATTCTGAATGAAATGAAGAATCTTAAAAGCTGCTTAGATGCTAAGATTCTTCGCTCCGCTCAGAATGACATTCTTGGATCTTTTAATATTATTTGACTTTATCA
>JBFWMP010000021.1:0-30268 GCA_050251575.1 Clostridia bacterium | reverse complement strand
ATTTTGCCAAAGGTATTTGACAGCTTTATATATTTTGATTTATACTAATGATAGTAGTAAGAGTACTACTAAATAATTTAGAAGAGAATAGCTGAGGGGAGAATGTCTTATGTATCAATTGCCAGATGAAAAAGGATATTTTGGAGAATTTGGAGGTCGATTTGTACCGGATAATCTTGAAGGAGTTTTGGAAGAAGTAAAAAATGCTTTTGAAAAGTACAAGGATGATTCTGAATTTATAAAAGAGTTGGAATACTATAACAAATATTATGTAGGAAGGCCTAGTCCTTTGTATTATGCGGAGAGACTGAGCGAAAAAGTTGGTGGTGCGAGAATCTATCTTAAAAGAGAAGATTTGAATCATACAGGTTCGCATAAGATTAATAATACTCTTGGGCAGGTTTTATTGGCAAAGAGATTGGGGAAAAAGAGAGTAATAGCTGAAACAGGTGCAGGACAGCATGGCGTGGCAACTGCTACAGCATGTGCACTGTTTAATATGGAATGCATTGTATATATGGGTGAAGAAGATACCAAAAGACAGGCACTGAATGTTTTTAGAATGGAACTTCTAGGTGCGAAGGTTGTTCCGGTAACTTCAGGAACAAAAACGCTAAAGGATGCAGTAGATGTTGCACTTATGGATTTGATAGAGAATTATAAGACGACTTATTATATGCTAGGTTCAGCCGTTGGTCCTGATCCATATCCGGCGATGGTGAAGAAATTCCAGTCAATTATCGGATATGAAGCGAAGGAGCAAATGCAAGAAGCTGAAGGCAGGCTGCCTGATTATATCGTAGCTTGTGTGGGTGGTGGAAGCAATGCTATCGGATTGTTTGCACCTTTCTATCATGACAAAGATGTCAAAATTGTCGGTGTAGAGCCTGCAGGTAAAGGCTTGGAGACAGGGATGCATGCGGCTACATTGAGTCTTGGCACTCCTGGAGTAATTCATGGGTTTAAATGTTATGTTCTTCAAGATGGGCAGGGAGAACCATTACCTGTACATTCTATATCAGCAGGCTTGGATTATCCGGGCGTTGGACCAGAGCATAGTTTTTATAAGGATAGTGGAAGAGCAGAATACGTATCCGTAACGGACCAGGAGGCGCTGGATGCCTTTTCGGAATTATCACGTGTAGAAGGAATTATTCCTGCATTGGAAAGTGCCCACGCGATTGCATATGGAATTAAGTTGGCTAAACAACTTTCAAGAGAACAAACCATGATTATTAATCTGTCCGGAAGAGGAGACAAAGATGTTAATCAGGTTGCAGAAATGATGCAAAATAAATAATAATAAAAATGATAATAAAAATGATGCTGCACAGCAGCATCATTTTTTATTTAACTTAAAGTTCTTCCTTCAGAAAGTTCAGATACAGAAACCACTATAATAGAATCATTAGTCATGTTTTTTACTTCAATGTTATTGCTATCGCTATGCAAGTGTGTAATCCATACCGGATTTCCTGTATGTAATACTTCAATTGTTTTAGGTGAAAAATATATTTCTCTTGCCCTTTCGAACTGCATATGTTCGCCTCCTGTAACATTTTCAATAATATTATATGTAACAGAAAGGTTGTTTATCCTATTCAAATTGAAAAATACCGATCGCTTCCAATGTTTGTGTATCTATTTCATTATGCGGCTCGATGCCTTTTTCTTTTTGTGCCGCGAATACAGCTGCTTTCATTCCGTCACCGTATACTCCGTCGATAGCGCCTTTATATATTCCTTTTTTTCTTAATACTAGCTGTATATGCAATACATCCGACCCTCTATCGCCGGGAATAATTGTACGGGGATTCGTTCCGAAAGGGCTGTAAGGTCCGTTGGTGATTGTTACTGGAGTACCATGTGGTACTATCTTGGATAATTCTTCTACGTTTCTATTAAACATACGGATGCAGCCATGAGAGGCACTGCGTCCTACGGAATTTGGGCGGGTAGTACCATGTATGCCATAAGTTCCCCAAGGGACATTAAGCCCCAGCCAATGTCCGCCAAACCATTTACCCCATTCGCCTTTATCGACAACTTTCCATACACCAAAGGGTGAAGGTGTATCTTCTTTACCCCCGGCAACAGGATATTTCTTTATAGTTTCTCCATCTTTAAACAGATACAGACGGTATTCAGACAGATCAATATATATCTCATAAGGATTATTTTGTGAAAAGGTAGATTGCCTTTTATCTTCCCAAGATAAGTATTCCTTCTTATAATAATTGTCACTGCAATATGTTCTGAAATATGTAAATCCCAATAGTAGTAATAAAAAGAGTAAATATAGACGGATTCTTTTCAATACGTATCACCTCATGATAAAATATGCTTTTTATATCTTATTTAAATATTTTAAAAATAGAATATAAAATCTTGCAGCATAATCAGCAAACATCTAACAGACAATGCATTTGGCATTCAATTAAGGGTTGCACAAGATAATAGTAGGGGAAAAATACAAGACGAAACATGACTTATTTGATATAATTAGATAAAAGTGTTATTTAGATACGGGTATATAAAGTCAACGCTGATCAGGGTACATCATAGGGTAATAGAAGCTTGTACAATCGAGAACAGTAAGTGCATATAAATGATCATATAAAAATTATATAAGGAGGGATAATTAATGCATGCTATTGAAAAAATTTTGGCAAGAGCAGCAGGAAAAGACAAGGTAGAGGCTGGTGAGATAGTTAATTGTAAGATAGATTTCGCTGAGATAAATGATCTTTACCTTCAAACCGTATATTCTTTTTATGAAATGGGGGGTACAAAAGTCTGGGATAAAGACAAGGTAACCTTTGTGTTTGATCATTATTCTCCAGCACCTACTATAAAGACCGCTCAAATTCATAAGGAGATGCGGCAATTTGCAATAGAACAAGGTCTGACCCATCATTTTGATGTTAATTCCGGTGTGTGCCATCAGGTTATGGTTGAAGCCGGCGTCGTTTGGCCGGGAGAGGTTCTTATTGCAACCGATTCACATACAACTACCCATGGCGCATTTGGTGCATTCGGTACAGGAGTGGGTGCTACGGATATGGCAACTGTACTTATTTCCGGAGAGCTTTGGTTTAGGGTTCCTGAAGTGATAAAAATTGAAGTTAATGGGAAGCTTCAAGAGGGTGTCTATGCCAAAGACGTTATCCTGCATATATTGGGAAAACTTAAAGCAGATGCTGCTGTTTATAAAGCAGTAGAATTTTGTGGCAGTTATATCGAAAGCCTTGATGTAGCCGGGAGAATGACAATATGTAATATGGCCGTCGAAATGGGTGCTAAGACTGCTTATATGAAGCCGAATGATAAGGTTCTTGAATATGTAGGCTCGAGAACAGATAAACAGTTTACTATTCATGAGACTGATCCGGGCTATGAATATACTGAGATTCATGTTTTTGATGTAAACGGGCTATCTCCGCATTTGGCTGTACCTCACAGCGTTGATAATGTTTATCCTATAGAAGATGTAGAGAAAATAAAAATTAATCAAGCTTTTATAGGTTCTTGTACAGGAGGAAGACTGGAAGATCTTGAAGCAGCATTTAAGATTCTTGATGGAAAAAGAATACACCCTGATACGAGACTGGTTATTATACCTGCGTCTACAGAGGTATTTCAGAATGCAATGGAGTTAGGGTATATACAATCTTTGATTAGAGCCGGTGCGACATTTGCTTCTCCGGGTTGTGGTCCATGTCTGGGAACTCATGCAGGACTACTTGCAGAGGGGGAAGTATGCATCACTGCTACAAACCGGAATTTCCCTGGGCGGATGGGCAGTACAGGTGCTCAAATATATCTTGCTTCACCTGCCGGTGTGGCTGCTGCTGCCTTAAAAGGTGAGATTGCAGATCCGAGAGAAGCACTTAAGGAGGTTGGACAAGATGCGTAAAATAGTAACAGGTAAGGCCTTTGTTTATGGGAATAACATTGATACTGATCAGATATATCCCGGAAGATATTTAGAACTTGTAAAACCTGAAGATGTAGCAAAGCATTGTTTAGAAGGTGCAGATCCGACATTTGTTGAACGGATGTCTTTTGGTGACATAGTGGTTGCCGGAACTAATTTCGGATGTGGTTCAAGTCGTGAGCATGCAGCAATAACATTAGTGAATGCAGGTGTAAGTGTGGTTTTAGCAGAGTCTTTTGCGCGTATTTTCTTTAGAAATGCTATAAACCTGGCACTTCCCCTATTAGTGTGTCCGGGAATAGGTCAAAAGGTAAGAGATGAGGATAGGCTGGAAGTTAATCTTGAGCAAGGAATTGTTATCAATAAAACTACCGGAGAAACGATACAGGGTCAAAGAATATCCGAATATGCGATGAATATTTTGGAAAGTGGAGGAATTAAGCCATTATTTAAGAAAAAGATCAAAGAAATGAATAAATAACTGTAAAATGGTCTGTCAAAATACTTGGCAGGCCATTTTACAGTTATGTCTATTATACACAGAAGTTGTTTTTATCGTTCTTTTATAACCATTTCATGTATCGTCTCTTCAATCGTCTCTCCTTCCTCGTCAAATATTTTAGTCAAGATATATATCTTTTCCTGTTCTTGGTGCATTTTACATCCCTCCCAATATCAAGTATATTATTAGTTTAACCTGTTTCATGACTTTTATAGAGTTATTTTAATATTTAAAATAACTCTGTTTTGTTGACTAGAAATACTTTATAGGAATATAATTAGTAGGGATTGAAGTTAATATATGGTAAAAAATAACTTGAGGAGGGTTTTATTTGGATTTGCAAAGAGAAATTTCTCTGAACATGGTGAGGGTAACAGAGGTTGCTGCATTGAAGGCAAGCCGTTGGATGGGAAACGGAGATAAAAACAGTGCGGATAAGGCTGCCGTAGATGGTATGAGGGGCATGCTTGACTTGTTAGACATTAAAGGACGGATTGTTATTGGTGAAGGTGAGAAGGATGAAGCTCCTATGTTATATATAGGGGAACAAGTTGGCGGTGGATGCGAGAATGCTCCGGAGGTAGATATCGCCGTTGATCCTATAGATGGAACACGTCTTGTTGCAAATGGACATCCCAATGCATTATCAGTCATTGCGGTCGGGGAAAAAGATTCGATTGCATATCTTCCATGCTTTTATGTAAAAAAGCTTGCGTATGGGTCTAAGTTAAAAGGATTTTTAGATATTAATTGCAGTATTAGGGAGAATTTAAAGGTAGCCGCTGCAAAGCTGAATAAGACCGTACATGAATTGACAGTTGCTATTTTGGACCGGGAAAGGCATGCAGATTATATAAAGGAAATAAGAAAATGTGGTGCCAGGATAAAGCTTATTCCTGATGGTGACGTTGCAGCAGCCATAGCAACTTGTATGGAGGATGGGAGAATAGATTTGTATCTTGGTATTGGTGGTGCTCCTGAGGCAGTACTTGCAGCTGCAGCTATCCGATGTATGGACGGGGATATGCAAGTGAAGTTAGTTGTTAACGATGAAGCCGAAATGAAAAAAATCACAGAGAGCGGCTATGATGTTGAACGGGTATATTTTGCAAAAGACTTGGCAAGAGGGCAAAGTATTATTTTTGCTTGCACGGGTATTACAGACGGTGATCTGCTTCCGGGAATAAAGTTTACAGGTTCTAAAGCGATATCTCATTCTTTAGTAATGAGAAGTAAAACAAAGACGATACGGTACATAACAGCAGATCATAATTTGAAATATAAAACTATTCCGTCAAAGGAATTAAAGTTGGAGACAAATATCTAAATATATTAAAGGTGTCAATGGGACGGGGGAAACCACTGAAAAAGCCCGTTTTGTGTCATTCTGAATGGAACGAAGTGAAATGAAGAATCTTAGAAGTTGCTTAAGTGCTAAGATCCTTCACTTGCGTTCAGGATGACATCTCGAGTTTCTTTTGCTTAATCATATTTTATCAGTGATTTCGGAATGGGGGTTGACAATATTGTCAAACCCTCGTCCCATTGACACTCTATTTTCCACTAATAGCTGCCGGATGGATGTTCCATATTCCAACCGCATACTCATGAATTGTCCCGTCACTGGAAAATTTGCCGGAGTGAGCGATATTGTTAGCAGACATTTTGTACCATTTCTTCTGATCTCTGAATTTCTGCTCTAATCTATTATGAGTGTCGACATAGGCTGAGAAGTCTTTGAGTACAAAAAACTCATCATTATCATATAGAAGGTAATTGAATATATTTTTAAATTCTTCTTTGGGATCAGGCAAAAGCCCTTTTGTTAATTGATTAAGAATCGCATTAATTCTGGCATCACTGTGATAGAGATCCCATGCATGATATCCGCCATAGCGATAGAAGTTGAGCACTTCATCAGCAGTCAGGCCAAAGATAAATATATTATCATTTCCGACTTCTTCAGTAATTTCTATATTTGCCCCATCCATAGTACCAATTGTAATAGCTCCATTCATCATAAATTTCATATTTCCGGTGCCGGAAGCTTCTTTACTCGCTGTGGAAATCTGTTCACTGACGTCAGATGCAGGAAAAATTTGTTCGGCTAGTGATACGCTGTAGTTTTCCAAAAAAACAATTTTAATTTTATCTTTTATAGTTTTATCATTATTAATAATAGCAGCAAGTGTATTAATTAGTTTTATGCATAATTTCGCCAGATAATATCCCGGAGCGGCTTTTCCTGCAAAAATAAAGGTCCGGGGAGTAATATCCAGGTTAGGGTTATCACGAAGCCTATTATATAAGTCCATAATATGAAATATATTCAGCAACTGTCGCTTATAAACGTGTATACGTTTCACCTGCACATCAAATATTGAGGATGTATCTAGATGGATATCGTATTTATCTTTGATAAGATTAGTAAGCTGTTTCTTGTTTTCTGTTTTTATTTTGCACAATTGCTCTAGAAAAGAAGAGTCATTCGCATATCTTGTAAGGCTGCGAAGATCCTGGGGATGATGAATCCAGCTGCAGCCAATAGTGCTTGTAATTAGTGAGGAAAGAGAAGGATTGGCTTTTAGTAACCATCGCCTATGAGTAATACCATTTGTTTTATTATTGAACTTATAAGGATAAAGTTGATAAAAATCCCTCATTACCTCTTTCTTTAAAAGGTCAGTATGCAGACGGGCAACGCCGTTAATGCTATGACTTCCTACTATAGCTAGATGAGCCATCTTAACATATCCATCGGCAATAATCGCCATCCGACTGATTCTGTCCCAGTTACCGGGATATTTGCCCCATAAGTCTTTGCAGAATCTTTCGTTTATTTCGTGTACAATCATATAGATTCTTGGAAGCAAGGCTTTAAATATATCTATAGGCCATTTTTCTAGAGCTTCCGACATAATCGTATGATTGGTATAAGAGATTGTATTGATAGTAATGCTCCAAGCTTCAGTCCAACTAAGGTTCTCTTCATCCAGCAGTATGCGCATGAGCTCGGGCACTGCCAAGGCAGGATGGGTATCATTAATGTGTATACCGATTTTATCAGAAAGTTGATTAAAGTCCTTATATTTTTTCTTGTACCTGCGGATAATGCTTTGAATACCTGCGGATACAAAAAAATACTGCTGTTTTAATCTTAAGAGCTTATTCTCATGATTGCTGTCATCTGGATAAAGCACTTGTGATATTGATTCTACAGAATATTTATATTCTACAGCTTTCGCATAGTCACCGCGGCTGAAGGATGAAAAATCAAAATCTCTTGTTGATGCTTCGGCACTCCAAAGCCTTAGAGTATTGACGGTGTTGTTATCATAGCCTATAATGGGAGTATCATAGGGTACAGCGAGGACATTATCACTATTTTCATGAATAAAGGTCATTTTTTCATTCAGGTTCTCCACTCTTATATTTCCACCGAATTTTACTTCTATTGCTTTGTCTGGCTTTCGTATCTCCCATACATTTCCGGATTTTAACCAATTATCGGGTTGTTCAATTTGATAGCCATCCACTATCTTTTGTTCAAAGAGTCCATACTTATATCGGATGCCGCAGCCATGTCCGGGAAGCTGAAGAGAGGCTAGAGAGTCTAAAAAGCAAGCTGCAAGGCGACCCAGGCCACCATTTCCCAAACCGGCATCTGATTCTGCACTTATCATATCATTCAAATCGATATTCAGTTCTTTCAATGCTTCTTTGCATAATTCAACAAGCCGCATATTTAATAGATTTGATTCAAGCAGTCTTCCTAACAAAAACTCCATAGAAAAGTAATATATTTCTTTCTGGCTGCTTTCTATATATTCTTTATTTGTCTGTATCCACTTTTTAGTTATATAGTCACGCAGCAGATTTCCAAGTACTGAATACTTATCGATATCAGTTGCTTCATCAAGCGTTTTTCCATGCATGGTAGCTAGTTTTTCGATAATGGCTTCTTTAAGAGCTTCTTTATTAGTGAGCATTATTACCTCCATGTTAAATAATTGATCACACTACGGCCTTCTTTTCTAAAATCATAGGATATTCCTGTACACCTATCAATTTTTTATCTTTTGTTACATGGACTTCCTTATCTAAGATTACATTCTCCAATATGACATTTTCTTCAATGATACACTTTTCCATGATAATACTGTTTTTGATATGAGCACCTTTATGAACGACAACACCTCGAAATAAAATGCTGTTTTCTACCTTGCCTTCGATTATACATCCGTTTGCAACCAAGGCATTATATACTTCTGCATTTTCTTTATATTTTACCGGTGCCTGATCTTTTACCTTGGTGTAAATAAGACCTGGGCTAAAAAATAGTTGCTTTGATATTTCGGGATTCAGAAGATCCATATTATGCTTGTAATAGCTATAGATTGAATTTATTCTGGCAACGTAGCTTTTATGCAGATAACTATATACTTTCAGCTTTGGGATGTTTTTTATGATAGCATCTTTAATGAAGTCGTAGTCACCTCGAGAGATACATTCATCAATAATATTTATGAGAAGCTCACGTTCCATTATGTACATTTCCATAGACAGTTTCTTGCTTTTCGCATTGACAGGATTATACTCCATGCCTGTTACACGGCCGCCATCGGTTGTTTCTATCACTGTACGTTGTGAGAAGTCCAGATTATCCGAAGAGTCATGATAAATTACTGTGATATCAGCTTTTGTATCTTTATGAAAATTGAAGGCATCCCTATAGTCCATATTGCAAATGATATTTGCTCCTGATATTATTACATATTTTTGCTGGCTTCTCGATAAATAGCTTAAGTTATTGTAGAAATTCTGCAAATCACCTTTGTGAGCAGTCGTGGAATATTCAGAGGAGGGAAAGAGTATAAAAAGTCCGTTTCTTTTTCTGTCAAGATCCCATTCTTTACCTGAGCGCAGATGATCCATCAGGGAGGCAGATTTGTTATGTATTAGAATACCTACATTTTGTATATCCGAATTAACCATGTTTGATAAGGTAAAGTCTATCATTCTATATCTTCCGCCGATAGGGACAGAAGCAATAGAGCGTTTGCGGGTGATTTCTTTTAGGTATGTGTCGTCTTTAGTATTATTAATAATTCCAAGTACATTTCTCATCATATTCATCAACCCCTTTTATAGATGTAAGCGTTTTCACTTGTTATAAAGCAAATAAATTTTAAGTCTGTAAACTGCAATTATGAACTGTTTTACGATACATTGAAGGATTTTAGTTGCAATTCGTCTATATTTTCTACACAAATACGAGCGTTTCTTGCTATCTTCAAGTTCTTGGGGATGATAATGTTCTCACCGATGACAGTAATTTGGGGGCTTGTGCCTTCTGAAATATAGGGGATGCTTTCATCACTGCTATAACCGATTTGACATCCGTCAGAAATGATTGTACCTTCACAAATAATAGAATTCCGAATTAATATGTTTTCACCGATTTTTACATTGGGAAGAATGATGGAATTCTCTATCTTAGTACCCGTTCCAACTGAGACTCCGGGAAAAAGTACGCTTTTTTCCACTTCACCGAAGATTAAGCATCCTTCGTTAATAAGGCAGCGTTTGACTCTCGCTTGGGCAGCTATATAGTTAGGCGGCTGTGTAGGATTTACAGAATAGATTCTCCATTTGGAATCATACAGATCTAACTGTGGATGGTCGGATACAAGGTCCATATTGGCTTCCCAATAACTTTCAATGGTTCCTACATCTTTCCAATAGCCTTGGAATGGATAGGCATAAAGCTTCAAGTGGGAATTTAGCATTTTCGGGATAATGTTCTTACCGAAATCATTGCTGGAGGAAGGATCTTGCTCATCTTCAATAAGATATCTCCTCAAAATGTTCCAATTAAATATATAGACTCCCATGGAAGCCAAATCATTTTTAGGTTTTTTAGGTTTTTCGTCAAAGCTTTTCACTACATTGTTTTTATCAGTATTCATAATTCCAAAGCGGCTGGCTTCATTCCAAGGGACTTGAATTACTGAAATAGTCGCATCAGCATTTTTCTTCTTATGATATTCCAACATAAGGGAATAGTCCATTTTATAGATATGGTCACCGGATAAGATAATAACATAATCTGGATCGTATTGATCAATGTAATCAATATTCTGATAAATTGCATTTGCTGTCCCTCTATACCATTCTGCACCTTGTTGTCTTACATAGGGTGGGAGTACCATAACACCACCGTTTTTGCGGTCTAAGTCCCATGGAGTACCGATACCAATATAAGAATTAAGTATAAGAGGTTGATACTGTGTTAACACCCCTACAGTATCAATGTGAGAATTGGCACAATTACTAAGAGTAAAATCAATAATACGATATTTTCCACCAAAAGGGACTGCAGGTTTAGCTAACTTTTTTGTAAGGAGCTCAAGCCTGCTACCTTGACCTCCAGCTAAAAGCATCGCAATACACTCTTTCTTGCGCATACTATACCCCCTAAATTTATATAATTGAAAATAATTATTTCATAAAATAAGTATTAAAAATTTTATACCCTTGTTACACTGACTTAAACATCATAACTAATTTTACAGAAATTTCAAGTAAAAATCAAGAGAATTCCAGATATTGAATTGTTAAAATTTACTATATGTTTATAAATATAATTATACGTTTTGCACAATAGACAAGATTGTCATCTGTTCTGATACAGATAGTACTATCAGTTATCGGATAAAATATGAGATTACGATAGTTGCTAGGTAGTTGCTGACTCTGTGCTGTTTCTTGTATTATGATTTAGAATATTGTATAATAAAACAAGTCTGATTTATTAGAAAGGGTTGGCGATTATGAGTTGGTTGGATAAGCTTGAAAGAAAATTTGGACATCTTGCCATAAAAGGCTTAATGACATATATTGTGGGACTGAATGGGTTTGTATATTTTTTAATGCAAGTTGATTATACGAGGGAGTTTCTTGTTAAGCTGATGCTTATTCCGGCTTATGTGCTTAGAGGGGAAGTTTGGCGGTTGGTCACATTTATTTTTATTCCGCCTAATGTATCCTCACCGATATGGATAATATTCGCTTTATATCTTTATTATATGATAGGAAATGCTTTAGAGCATGAATGGGGCATTTTCAAATTCAATATATATTATCTACTAGGGGTGATAGGCACAATAGCAGCAGTTTTTATCACAGGGGGAGCAGCAACAGCAACATATTTGAATTTATCGTTATTTTTAGCGTTTGCACGTATTTATCCCAATTATGAGTTTTTATTATTTTTCATCTTGCCGGTAAAAGTAAAATACTTGGCGTGGCTTAATTGGATTTATATAGGTTTTACTGTAGTATTTATGCCTATACCGCAAAAAGTAATGGCACTTGTTTCTATTGCAAATTATTTTGTTTTCTTTGGGCGTGATATTTCTTCTAGAATTAAAACAAACAGACAGGTGCATTATAATCGCAGAAACTTTCAGCAGCAAATTCCAAGGGTAATTACCATGCATAAATGCACCGTGTGTGGAGTTACTGAAAAAGACGATCCTAAAATGGATTTTAGGTATTGTATCGATTGTGAAGGAGATTATGAATACTGCATGGAGCATTTAAAGAACCATGAGCATATTAAGAAAGAAGAATTGAATTGAAATATAAACAGATTAACTAATGTAGGAAACGGTTCGAAATCACTGAAAAAGTACATCATTGTTCAGGAACATGACATGGGGACTGGTCTGCAGTCACGCTAAAAACCAAGCATGACAGCAGACCAGTCCCCAAGTCACATTCCTTCTGCGTGGAATAAGAAACTTAATAATTCTATTTACTCCTCACTCCCCACTCCCCACTCCCCACTTTAAGCAAACAGTTTCGTAAATCCCACTTCCTTTACTTCAAAAACTTTTCCTCTCAAATAATCCAGCTTCCCTGCATCACTGGAAAAATCAAAAAACACTTTATACGAATACAGCGCTTGATATTTAAAACCTATAGAGTGGTTAAAGGAGATATCACCATATTTGGGATCACCAAGCAGAGGGTGGTTCATAGCAGAAAAGTGAGCCCTGATTTGATGTGTTCTTCCGGTAATCAGTTCTACTTCCAACAGGCTCATATTACTTTTTTCATTAAGGACTCTATATTTAGTAATGATTTGTTTTGATCCAAGTTCCAGCTTAGCTGAAACAGTCACTTTTTTTGCCGAATAGTCCCTGCTGAGATAATCAGATAGGTTACCTTCCTTATTAGTTAAAATACCTTTTATCACGCACAGGTAAAATTTTCGGATTTCTTTTGCTTTAATTTTACCATTAATTATTCGAAGAGTTTCTGCATTTTTAGCAGCAATTACAATTCCGCCGGTATTGCGGTCAATTCTGTTACAAAGTGCCGGGGCAAAGCTATTTTCTTTGTCTGGTACATATTCTTCCTTATTATATAGGTAACTTTGAATATGATTAATTAAAGTATTTATTTTTTCAAACTCATCGGGGTGCACAACCATACCGGGTTTTTTATCAATAAGAAGGATGTTATCATCCTCATAAAGAATATGGAGATGAGGCTTTATAGTAATAAAATCAGCTGCAGGTTTGGTGTTTTCAAAATATTCATCATTGATATATAAATCAATTTTGTCATTTTCAGCAAGTTTATAGTTAATCTCTACTTTCTTATCATTAACCTTGACTCTTTTCTTCCTTATATATTTATATATAGCGCTGAGAGGCATATCTTGAAAGTATTTTTGCAGAAATTTATCAATGCGTTGATTAGCATCATTAGAATTTATAACGATGGTTTTCATATATAGCTCCTTTCTTTAGCTCGGAGCTTGGAGCTCGGAGCTTGGAGAAAAATAATGTAGTATAATTTTGGCTACACATAAGACTTATTAGGGGTATATTTTCTCAATATTTTCAATAATAATATACATTATATAATTTGCACTGTCTACTTCATTTATCCTTAAAGGTTAGGTATTAGAGTTTTACAACTGCTATTATAGTCCTCTGCTTCAAGCTCCGACCTCCAAGCTGGGATTCATTCTAATGGCTCCAAGCTCCAAGCTCCGAGCTCCAAGCTGAATAATATTTTTTTAAAAAAAACCCTTGCAAAATCTACGCCAATCATGTAATATATAATAGTTGTGACATGACATACGATGAAGTGGAAGGTTGCCAACTGTGAGTTGGGTAATTTTCATGGAGAATGTCCGATTCATGAAACCGGGCGACAGCGTCACTGTACACTTAAATAATACAAATGAGAATAATATTATTCTTTTGTAATGCTGAACATTTTATGGTTAGCAAATTGTAAGTGGTGAGTTTAGTGTGCTAAAGTAGCATTTTATGCCCAGGTGATGTCTTTGACGTTATTCTGGGTTTAATTATTGGGTGATATGAAACACCCGGCTCAGTGTACAGTTTTTTTGCTACTGTCGTACGTATCACAAAGCCATTTGCCGAGAGCGGCAAGACCAAAATGAATGAAAATAGCGTAATAGCAAGAGCTTGGTTTTCCTCCGAACTCCGAGCTCCGAGCTCCGAGCTGTTTTCAAAAACGTACGATTGAAGGAGGGTTAGTTAATATGGCAGCAAATCAAAAAATCAGAATCAGACTAAAGGCTTATGACCATATGTTATTGGATCAGTCAGCCGAAAAGATTGTAGAAACTGCTAAGCGAACAGGGGCACAGGTGTCTGGACCTATTCCTCTACCAACTAAGAAGGAAATCATTACCGTTTTAAGAGCAGTGCACAAGTATAAAGATGCCCGTGAGCAGTTTGAAATGAGAACACACAAAAGACTCATTGATATTTTGCTCCCAACACCAAAAACTGTTGACGCCTTAATGAGGCTGGACTTACCGGCAGGCGTAGACATTGAAATCAAGCTGTAAGAATTGGAAATTCTCAATTCAAAAAAGCGGTCATGTTCACAAAGGTGAACCAATAACCAACTAGGAGGTGCCATGATGGAAAAGGCAATTTTGGGTAAAAAAATTGGAATGACTCAATTGTTCGATGAAGAAGGCAAAGTGATTCCTGTAACTGTTATAGAAGCTGGGCCATGTCCGGTTGTACAGAAAAAAACTATTGATAATGATGGATATACTGCTGTGCAGGTTGGATTTTCCAGCAAGAAAGAGAAGAAGGTTAATAAGCCTGAAAAAGGACATTTTGATAAAGCAAAGGTAGAGTACAAGAGATATTTAAAAGAGTTCAAATTAAGCAATGCAGATGCACTTAATGTTGGAGATGTAATCAAGGCTGATGTTTTTGCAGAAGGTGAGAAAGTCGATGTTACTGGAACCAGCAAGGGTAAAGGATTTGCAGGTACGGTTAAAAGATGGGGCACTCATAGAGGACCAATGACGCATGGTTCCGGATATCATAGAGGACCAGGTTCTATGGGAGCTAACAGTGATCCTTCCAGGGTATTTAAGGGTAAGAAATTGGCAGGACATATGGGTGTTGAAAAGGTTACTATTCAGAACCTTGATGTAGTAAAGGTAGATGCAGAGAAAAATCTTATTTTGGTAAGAGGTGCAATACCTGGACCTAAAGGCGGATTGGTAATAGTTAGAAATATGATAAAAGCATAGTAAAGCTTATAAGAAAGGAGGATGTATGATGCCTAAGGTGGCTTTATATGATATGAACGGTAAACAGGTTGGAGATATTGAATTAAACGATGATATTTTTGGAGCAGAAGTAAATAAAACTGTACTTCACCAAGTAGTAGTGAATTATTTAGCAAATCAAAGACAAGGTACTCAAAATACTAAAACCAGAATGGAAGTTCGTGGTGGTGGTATTAAGCCATGGAAACAGAAGGGTACAGGCAGAGCTAGACAAGGTAGTATCAGGTCTCCTCAATGGGTAGGAGGCGGTGTAGCTTTAGGACCTAAACCGAGAAGCTATAGATATTCACTGAATAAGAAGGTGAAAAGATTGGCGCTTAAGTCTGCGCTAAGTTCTAAAGTGGTAGATAACGATATTATGGTATTGGACAATCTAGTTCTTGATACTATAAAGACAAAAGAAATAGTAAAAGTATTAAATAGTTTCAAAGTAGATTCTAAGGCATTAATTGTACTTCCTGAAAAGAATGAAGCAGTCATTAAGTCTGCAAGAAACATTCCGGGAATCACAACTACACTTGTAAGTACATTAAATGTCTATGATATATTGAATCATGATAAGTTTATTATTACAAGAGATGCTGTTGCAAAGATCGAGGAGGTGTACGCATAATGAGAACTGCACACGATATTATTATCAAACCTATTATTTCTGAGCGCAGTATGGAACAAGCTGGGGATAGAAAATACACCTTCGCAGTATCATTAAACGCTAATAAAATCGAAATCAAAAATGCTATTGAAGAGGTTTTTGGCGTTAAAGTACAAGGCGTAAACACAATGAGAGTTATGGGTAAAATTAAACGAATGGGTATGCACTCCGGAAAAAGACCTGATTGGAAAAAGGCGATTATAACACTCACTGAAGATAGCAAGGGTATAGAATTCTTTGAAGGAATGTCCTAATTAGTGGGTAGTGGATAGTCGGTAGTGGGCAGCAGTTCCACTAAGACTTGAAACTCCTGTGAATGAGAATAAATAAGTAATTGACATTACCGCAATAGATAAGGAGTTGAGAAGGATGCCAGTTAAAAAATATAGTCCTACTTCTCCGGCAAGAAGATTTATGACTGTTTCTACTTTCGAAGAATTATCAAAGGTAGAACCGGAGAAATCTCTGTTAGAACCATTAAAAAGCAATGCCGGTAGAAACTCTTATGGTAGGATTACAGTGCGTCACAGAGGTGGCGGTGCAAAGAGAAAATATAGAATCATTGATTTCAAAAGAGATAAAGATGGTATTCCAGCGAGTGTGCTGACAATAGAGTATGATCCTAATAGAACAGCGAATATTGCTCTTGTTGAATACGAAGATGGAGAAAAAAGATATATTATTGCTCCTTTAGGGTTAAAAGCAGGAGATACTATCGTATCCGGTAAAGGTTCAGATATTAAGCCTGGTAATGCAATGGCATTAAGTGATATGCCAGTAGGTACAATCATACACAATATTGAGTTAAAACCTGGCAAGGGTGCTCAGTTGGTAAGATCTGCAGGAAATTCAGCACAGTTGATGGCAAAGGAAAAAGAATATGCACAGGTAAGATTGCCGTCAGGTGAAGTTAGAATGATAAGGATAAGCTGTAAGGCAACTATAGGTCAGGTAGGGAACTTGGAGCATGAAAATATTTCTATTGGTAAAGCGGGAAGAAAGAGACACATGGGTTGGAGACCAACCGTACGTGGTGTTGTAATGAATCCTGTTGACCATCCACACGGTGGTGGAGAAGGTAAGTCGCCAATCGGAAGACCAAGTCCTGTTACACCATGGGGTAAACCTGCACTTGGTTACAAGACGAGGACGAAAAAGAATAAGTCCGATAAATTTATTGTTAAGAGAAGAAATGCGAAATAATATAGTGGGGAGTGGAAAGTGGGGAGTGGAAAGTAAATTTTGCTTGTCGCTTGTCATAGACTGCTGGCCACAATGTGGAAGGAGGCAATGGAATGGGTAGATCGCTAAAAAAAGGACCTTTTGTAGATAAGAAATTATTACAGAGAATAGAAGATATGAATAAAGCTGGAGAGAAAAAGGTTTTAAAAACCTGGTCCAGAAGTTCTACAATATTCCCTGATATGGTTGGACATACAATCGCTGTACATGATGGCAAAAAACACGTTCCGGTTTATGTTACCGAAGATATGGTTGGACATAAGCTAGGAGAATTTGCTCCTACCAGAACCTTTAAAGGGCACGCTGGAGAAAAAACCTCAGGAGTAAGATAATTTTATAAGCAAAGATGGGTAGCAGGTAATGGATAGTAAGAAAAAGGAGTTATTTGCTCCGAGCTCCGAGCTCCAAGCTCCAAGCTATCTATGAAAGGAGGATTATTTGTGGAAGCAAGAGCAATACTTAGATACGCTCGCATATCACCAAGAAAAGCAAAGATTGTAATAGATTTGATTCGAAACAAGCCTATAGGAGCAGCATTAGGCATTTTAAACCATACTCCAAAGGCTGCATCTGAACTACTTGAGAAGTTATTAAAGTCTGCAATTGCAAATGCAGAAAATAACCATGAGATGGACGTTGAGAAGTTGTATGTAGCTGAAGCTTATGCTAATCAAGCCCCAACACTTAAAAGGATTATGCCAAGGGCGCAGGGAAGGGCATTTAGGATTAGAAAAAGACAAAGCCATATTACACTCGTGTTGAAGGAAAAGGAATAATTGAAAAGGAGGTTGAAGAATGGGCCAGAAAGTAAATCCACATGGTTTGAGAGTCGGCGTTATCAAAGACTGGGATTCAAAATGGTTTGCTAACAAAAACGTTTTTGCCGATAATCTAATAGAAGATCATAAGCTAAGAAAATATATCAAGAAAACGCTTTTTGCAGCAGGTGTATCCAAGATAGAAATTGAAAGAGCTGCAAATAGAGTGAAGATAAATATTTATGGAGCGAAGCCTGGTATTATTATTGGAAGAGGTGGCTCTGAAATTGACAAATTAAAAAAGCAGCTTGAAGAGTTGACTGGTAAAAATGTGGCCGTCAATATTATTGAGGTTAAATCTCCTGAGTTGGATGCACAATTAGTAGCAGAAAATATTGCTGCGCAGCTCGAAAGAAGAATTTCTTTCAGAAAAGCAATGAAGCAGGTAATGGGGAGAGCCATGAAGATGGGAGCAAAGGGTATTAAGACTGCTGTTGCAGGTCGTTTAGGCGGTGCTGAAATTGCAAGAACAGAACATTATCATGAAGGTACGATTCCTTTGCAGACCTTAAGAGCAGACATTAATTATGGTTTTTGGGAAGCAAATACCACTTATGGTAAGATTGGTGTTAAAGTTTGGATTTATAAAGGGGAAGTCCTCCCGGAAAGCAAGAAGCAAAACCGCGGGGAAGGAGGAAGATAATAATGTTAATGCCTAAAAGAGTTAAATACCGTAGAGTAATGAGAGGCCGTATGACCGGTAAGGCTACAAGAGGTAATAAAGTCACTTACGGAGATTTCGGTTTGCAAGCAACGGAGCCAGCCTGGATTACAAGTAATCAGATAGAGGCTGCCAGAATAGCAATGACCCGTTATATAAAAAGAGGCGGTAAGGTATGGATTAAAATATTTCCTGACAAGCCTGTCACAGAAAAACCTGCTGAAACGAGAATGGGTAGCGGTAAAGGATCACCTGAATACTGGGTTGCTGTTGTCAAGCCAGGAAGAGTGATGTTTGAAATTGGTGGAGTTGCAGAAGATGTTGCCAGAGAAGCAATGAGATTGGCAATGCACAAACTTCCTATCCAATGTAAGTTTGTTGTTCGTGACAAGGATGAAATGGGTG
Organism: Clostridia bacterium; assembly: GCA_050251575.1. Classification (GTDB taxonomy): domain Bacteria; phylum Bacillota; class Clostridia; order SK-Y3; family SK-Y3; genus X23. Next base: position 11,406 of record JBFWMP010000021.1, on the reverse strand, counting down.
GTGAAGATAATGAAGGCTAATAAAGTGCGTGAATTAACATCAGCTGAATTGCAGCAAAAGCTGTCAGAATTGAAAGTTGAATTATTCAATTTGAGGTTTCAGCACGCAACAAATCAGCTGGAAAATCCCATGAGAATTGTAGAAGTTAAAAAGACAATTGCTAAGATGAAAACCATCCTTCGTGAAAGAGAAATGAAGGAGTCTGTTTAAATTGGTTTGAAAGGAGGTATTTTCTGTGGAGGAAAGAAGCAACAGAAAAGTAAGAATCGGAAAAGTTGTTAGTGATAAAATGGATAAAACCATCGTTGTTGCTATTGAAGGAAGCGTAAAGCATCCGTTATATGGTAAGATTGTAAAAAGAACTTATAAGCTGAAGGCGCATGATGAAAATAATGAGTGTGCTATAGGCGATAGAGTAAAAGTAATGGAAACAAGACCTTTAAGCAAAGAAAAGACATGGAGATTGGTCCAGATTGTTGAAAAGGCGAAGTAAAACAAGCTCGAAAGGAGGATATACCGATGATTCAACAGCAAACGAAGCTAAAGGTAGCTGATAACACCGGTGCAAAAGAAATTTTTTGTATTAGGGTATTAGGCGGATCTGGAAGAAAGTATGCTAATATTGGCGATGTAATTATTGCTTCAGTTAAAAAGGCAACACCCGGTGGAGTTGTTAAAAAAGGCGACGTTATCAAAGCAGTAGTCGTAAGATCGGTAAAAGGTTTAAGAAGACCAGATGGTTCATATATAAAATTTGATGAAAATGCAGCAGTTCTTATCAAGGATGATAAAAATCCAAGAGGAACCCGTATTTTTGGACCTGTTGCAAGGGAGTTAAGAGATCAAGAGTATATGAAGATAATATCATTAGCCCCAGAAGTACTGTAGTTAAGGAGGTGGCATAATTGGCTATTAATAAAGTACATGTTAAAAAAGGTGATACTGTACTCGTTCTTTCCGGTAAAGATAAAGGAAAAAAAGGTAAAGTATTAACTGTATATCCGAAAGACAATAAGGTTATCGTAGAAGGCGTTAATATGGCTACGAAGCATACAAAACCAAGGAAACAAGGACAGACCGGTGGAATTATTCATCAAGAGTCTCCTGTTTATGCGGCAAAGGTTATGCACGTATGCAATAAATGTGGAAAGCCTACCCGAGTTGCAAGAAAGATATTGGATAATGGTGATAAAGTAAGAGTTTGCAAGCATTGCGGCGAGGTATTCAACGACTAAGGTTTTTGAAAGGAGGTTTGTTAAATGGCGAGAATGAAAGATAAATATATAAATGAAGCTGTACCGGCACTAATGAAGAAGTTTAACTATAAGAGTCCTATGCAGATTCCAAAGATAGAAAAAATTATAGTAAACATGGGCGTCGGAGAAGCTAAGGATAATGCAAAAGCCTTAGACGCAGCGGCGAATGAGTTAGGGATTATTACAGGACAGAAGCCTGCAATCACAAAGGCAAAAAAATCCGTAGCGACATTTAAAATTAGACAAGGAATGAATATAGGCTGTAAAGTAACTTTGAGAAGTAAAAAGATGTATGAGTTTCTTGACAGACTGTTTAACGTGGCATTGCCTAGAGTTAGAGACTTCAGAGGAATCAACCCGAATGCTTTTGACGGCAGAGGAAACTATGCGTTAGGTATCAAAGAACAGTTGATTTTCCCTGAAATTGAATATGATAAAGTGGACAAAGTCAGAGGTATGGATATTATATTTGTAACAACAGCAGAAACCGATGAAGAGGCTAGAGAATTGCTTGCACTTATGGGTGCACCATTTCAGCGAAGCTGAGGGGAGGGAATTGCGTGGCAAAGAAAGCAATGGTTTTAAAACAACAGAGGGAACCTAAGTTCAGCACAAGAGCTTATAATAGGTGCAGAATATGCGGAAGACCTCATGCATATTTAAGAAAGTTTGGTGTATGCCGTATTTGCTTTAGAGAATTAGCTCATAAGGGGCAAATTCCAGGAGTAAAGAAAGCTAGTTGGTAAGAGGGAGACTATGGAAGGAGGTAGGACAAATGCAGATAACGGATCCAATCGCGGATATGTTAACTCGTATCAGAAATGCTAATTCAGCAAAACATGTATCAGTGGATATTCCGGCTTCTAATTTGAAGAAGTCACTAGCAGATATACTACTTGCAGAAGGTTATGTAAAGAATTACGAATATATTGAAGATGATAAACAGGGAACTATTAGAATAGCCCTAAAGTATGGAGCTAATAAAGAAAAGGTTATTACAGGTCTGAAAAGAATTAGTAAGCCTGGACTTAGAGTTTTTGCCGGTAAGGAAGAGCTTCCTAAAGTTCTCGGTGGATTAGGGATAGCAATTATCTCGACATCAAATGGGTTAATGACTGATAAGAATGCGAGAAGACAAGGAATAGGCGGCGAAGTGCTTGCGTTTATATGGTAAAATGCAGGCCGATGATAAGGAGGTGTGAGAAGTGTCAAGAATAGGAAGAATGCCGATTGCCGTACCTAATGGTGTAGACGTGAAAGTTGAAGGCAACAATGCTGTCACAGTAAAGGGTCCTAATGGAACGCTTAAGAGACAGCTTCATAAAGATATGATCATTAAACTTGAAGATAATAACATTATTGTTGAGAGACCATCAGAAATTAAAGCGCATAAAGCGCTGCATGGACTGACCAGGACACTCATCGCGAATATGGTGGATGGCGTGACTAAAGGCTTTGCAAAGACACTTGATATCAATGGTGTTGGTTACAGAGCACAAAAACAAGGCAAAAAATTAGTTCTGACCTTAGGATATTCTCATCCTGTAGAGATGGAGGATCCGGAAGGTATCACTGTTGAAGTTCCTGCACCAAATAAGATTATTGTAAAAGGTGCTGACAAACAAGCAGTAGGACAGTTTGCAGCAGAAATCAGATTCAAGAGAGAGCCTGAGCCATATAAGGGCAAGGGTATCAAATATGAAACTGAAGTAATTAGACGTAAAGAAGGTAAGACTGGTGGTAAGGGCAAGAAGTAGGAAAGGAGTGATTAGGAATGATTAATAAGCCAAATAGTAATGTTGCAAGGCTTAGGCGTCACGTAAGAGTCCGTAAGAATGTACTTGGAACTGCGCAACGTCCGAGACTGAATGTTTATAGAAGCCTTAAAAACATTTATGCACAAATTATAGATGATGTGACAGGTAAGACTTTGGTTGCTGCGTCTACACTGGATGAAACATTAAATGATGTGGCGTATGGCGGAAACAAAACAGCAGCAAAAGAAGTTGGAAAATTGATTGCAAAAAAAGCTGTAGAACAAGGAATTAAACAAGTTGTTTTTGATAGAGGCGGATACTTGTATCACGGAAGAGTTGCAGAACTAGCTGAAGGAGCTAGAGAAGGCGGCTTAGAATTTTAAAGAAGGAGGGACATTATGGCACAACGCATAGATGCAAGCACATTGGATATAAAAGAAAAAGTTGTTAATATAAGCCGTGTTGCGAAAGTTGTTAAAGGTGGTAGAACCTTTAGATTTAGTGCACTGGTAGTGGTTGGAGACGAAAACGGTTATGTAGGCTGTGGAACGGGTAAAGCTGCAGAAATTCCTGATGCAATCAGAAAAGGTATTGACGACGCAAAGAAGAACCTTATTAAGGTACCTATCGTAGAAACTACAGTACCGCATGGAATTATCGGAAAATATGGAGCAGGAAGCGTATTATTAAAGCCGGCTGGTCCAGGTACAGGAGTTATTGCTGGAGGTCCGGTAAGAGCGGTCCTTGAACTTGCAGGTATCAGAGATATAAGAACAAAATCATTAGGTTCCAATAACCCAAGAAATATGGTAAACGCAACTATCAACGGATTAAGCAATCTTAAAAGAGCTGAAGAAGTTGCTAAACTTAGAGGAAAGACTGTTGAAGAATTGTTAGGTTAGGAGGAAACTTAGTTGGCTAAGCTTAGAATAAAACTAGTAAAAAGTGTCATTGGTCGTAAAGATGACCATATCGCCACTGTGAAAGCATTAGGACTTAAAAGAATCAGAGATATTGTTGAGCAACAAGATACTCCACAAATAAGAGGTATGGTGAATAAAGTTTCACATTTGGTAGAAGTTGAAGAAATATAAATGAGAGGGAGGTGTAGCAAATGAAATTGTTTGAATTACAGCCTGCACCAGGCTCCAAAAGTGAACCAAAGAGAAAAGGAAGAGGCCCGGGCTCAGGAAATGGTAAAACAGCAGGTAAAGGTCATAAAGGTCAGAATGCCCGTGCAGGGGGTGGAGTAAGACCCGGTTTTGAAGGGGGGCAGATGCCTCTACACAGACGTATTCCTAAAAGAGGATTCAATAATATATTTGCAAAAGAATATGTTGAAGTGAATGTTTCTCAGTTAGATAGATTTGATAATGGTACTGTCGTTACTCCGGAATTATTAAAGAAATCTGGGGTAGTTAGCAAAATCAAGGACGGTATAGTTGTTCTCGGTAGAGGAGAATTGACTAAAAACCTCATAGTTACTGCAAGCAGATTCAGCAAATCCGCTGTTGAAAAAATAGAAGCAGCAGGAGGAAAGGTTGAGGTGATGTAAAGTGTTTCAGATATTGAGAAATGCCTGGAAGATTCCGGACTTAAGGAAAAGGATATTATACACCATATTGCTGTTGATAGTTTTTCGATTTGGTTCATTCATCCCAGTACCTGGTATGGATAAAACAGCATTACAGCAATTAATTGGTAACAATAATTCTCTGTTTGGATTTTTGGACACACTCACAGGCGGTGCTTTTGGTAATGCAACAATATTTGCTATGAGTATAACACCTTACATCAACGCATCAATTATTATGCAGCTGTTAACAGTTGCAATCCCCAGTTTGGAAAAGCTTGCAAAAGAAGGGGAAGAAGGCAGGAAGAAAATCGCTCAGTTTACAAGATATGGTACTGTAGTTTTGGGATTTGTTCAAGCAACCGGTTTGTATTTCGGTTTGAGTGGAGCAATCGTAAATCCAGGGATTCTCTCGTATATTACGATTACTTTTACATTTACTGCAGGTACAGCTTTCTTAATGTGGTTGGGAGAGCAAATCACTGAAAAAGGAATCGGAAACGGTATTTCGCTGTTGATCTTTGCAGGTATTATTTCCAGAGGACCTGCAATGGTGACTGCGCTATATTCAAACTATATTAACAAGAATTTGAATATCTTTACATTATTATTATTTGTAGTATTTGCATTAGGAGTTATCGCTGCAGTTGTTACAATGAATCAGGCTGAAAGAAGAATTCCTGTACAATATGCTAAAAGAGTAGTAGGCAGAAAAATGTATGGTGGGCAGAGTACGCATATTCCTATAAAGGTTAGCTTGGCAGGTGTTATTCCCATTATATTTGCAATGTCTATAATGGCATTTCCCTCAACCATAGCGCAATTTTTTACTCAGCCACAGTCAGGAACATTTTGGTATAGTTTTCTTCAGTTTATTTCACCAAGTTCCTGGTTTTATGGAACATTTTACTTTATATTGATCATATTCTTTACTTATTTCTATACGGCTATTTACTTTAATCCTATAGAAATAGCAAATAATATGAAGAAGAATGGCGGTTTTATACCTGGTATCAGACCGGGAAGACCTACATCAGATTATATCAACAAGGTGCTTTCGAGAATCACTCTTACGGGAGCAGTATTTTTAGGATTGATTGCTGTATTGCCGATTTTCCTTAACTATGGTATAAAATTAGGTGGATTAGCAATTGGCGGCACCAGCTTATTGATTGTAGTGAGTGTTGCGCTGGAGACAGTGAAGCAGATGGAATCACAAATGTTAATGAGACATTATAAAGGCTTTTTAGAATAATTGAAAATTGGCAATTGAGAATTGACAATTACTGAAATGTAGTCTTTTAATTCTCAATTCTCAATTCTAAATTCTCAATTCCATATTGGAATGGGGGTAAAAAATGAGACTAATAATTTTAGGAGCACCCGGTGCCGGAAAAGGGACACAAGCAGAGTTCCTGTCAAAGAAACAGGGGATACCTACAATTTCCACAGGTGAGATTATCCGTAACGCATTAAGGCAGGGTACAGAATTAGGTAAGGAAGCAAAGCAGTACATTGATAGAGGATTGCTTGTTCCTGATGACGTGGTGATTGAAATAGTGAAAGAAAGATTATCACAGAACGATTGTCAAAAAGGATTTATTCTGGATGGTTTTCCGCGAACGGTACCTCAGGCAGATGCGTTAGAAAAAATGAATGTTATTATTGACAAGGTTTTAAGTATAGAAGTAGCAGAAGAAAAGATTATTGAAAGAATATCTGGTCGAAGACAATGCAGCCAGTGTGGGGCAACCTATCACATGGTGTATAAGCCTTCTAAGGAAGAAGACAAGTGTGATGCTTGCGGTGGGACTCTTATCATGCGGCAGGATGATGCTCCTGAAACAGTTAAGAATAGGTTAAAAGTATATCATGAGCAGACGGAGCCACTAAAAGAATATTATGCGAAAAGAGGCTGTCTGGTGATAGTTTATGGTCAAGAAGAAGTAAGTGATACAACAAAAGAAGTATACAAGGCGCTTGGAGTAGAGTAAATGATTACTATTAAATCGGCTCAAGAAATTGAATATATGCGGCATGCCGGCCAAATCGTATCAGAAACCCATAAGCTTTTGGAAAAAGCCATTCGACCTGGCGTTACAACAAAGGAATTGGATAGTATTGCAGAAGAATATATAAGAAGTCAAGGAGCTGAGCCATCTTTTAAAGGCTATAATGGATTTCCGGCAAGCATTTGCGCTTCTGTTAATGAAGAGGTAGTACATGGTATCCCAGGTTTAACAAAGTTAAAAGATGGCAATATTATCAGTATAGATATCGGTGCCATTTATAAAGGATATCATGGTGACGCAGCAAGAACTCATCCGGTAGGCAATATATCAGAAGAAGCTAAAAGATTAATACAAGTGACTAGAGACAGCTTTTTTGAAGGATTAAAATTTGCTGTCGAAGGAAACAGGTTATCTGATATATCCTCAGCAATCCAAAAATATGTTGAGTGTCACGGGTATTCGGTAGTACGTGATTTCGTAGGGCACGGTATTGGACAGCAAATGCATGAAGAACCTCAGATACCAAACTTTGGTAATCCTGGGAGGGGGCCAAGACTGCTTACAGGAATGGCACTAGCGATTGAACCCATGGTAAATGCGGGAAAGCATCATGTGAAGATATTGCCCAATCGATGGACAGTCATCACAGTAGATGGCAGCTTCTCTGCTCATTATGAGCATACAATTGTTATTGGGCAAGAAGGTCCGGAGATATTGACCGACACGTGAGTATAATGAGGTGATAGTTATGGACGTATATCCTGGACAAATCGTTTATTCGACAGCCGGTAGAGATAAAGGAAAACATTTCATTGTTATGGAAGTAATAGACGATCACTATGCTTACTTATGTGATGGTGATATCAGAAGGGTTGAAAAACCAAAAAAGAAGAAGATAAAGCATTTACTATCTGCCGGAAGAGATGATCAACAAATACGAGAGAAACTCACTAAACAACAGAAGGTAACCAATGCTGAGCTTAGGAGATGCTTGAGAGATCAGCTGGAGCAGTAGAAACAGGAGTTGTGTAGTCGTGGTTAAAGGAGGTTTTATTCCTTGGCAAAAGAAGATATTATCGAGGTTGAAGGCAAAGTAGTAGAGGCCTTGCCTAATGCAATGTTTCAAGTTGAACTAGAAAATGGACACAAAATTCTTGCTCATATTTCCGGGAAGTTAAGGATGCATTTTATTAGAATTTTACCGGGAGATAAAGTTACTATTGAATTATCGCCTTATGACTTGACCCGGGGAAGAATTACTTGGAGAGCAAAATAATCTGGATTGGTCAGTTGGTATTCAAAGGAGGGATTCCAGTGAAAGTAAGACCGTCAGTAAAACCAATATGTGAAAAATGCAAAATTATTAAAAGAAAAGGGAGAATCATGGTAATTTGTGAAAATCCCAAGCATAAACAAAAACAAGGCTGATCACTAATTGACAATTGAGAATTGACAATTGTCGATTAGTGCTGTAATATACTTTATGACATTAGAATATGTCTAAAAAGTATTACATTGTGTATAGTTTGTTAAGGGCGGCTGAATAGCCACTAAGAGTGGCTATAACTTGGCAAATAATATATTTATAAACTATTTATTAAGTAAAGAAGCAATTGGCAATTATAAAATAGTTTTCAATTCTCAATTGTCAATTGTCAATTGAACATTCTGGGAGGTGTAAAGTAGAATGGCGAGAATCGCTGGTGTTGACTTACCAAGAGAAAAGCGAGTAGAAATCGGATTGACTTATATATTCGGTATTGGCCAGAAAAGATCAAATGAAATTTTGACTATGACAGGAATCAATCCTGATACAAGAGTAAGAGACCTTACCGATGATGAAATTGCAAAATTAAGAGAAGTAATAGATAAAAACTTTAGGGTTGAAGGTGACCTAAGACGTCAAACAGCTCTTGATATTAAGAGGCTTATCGAAATTGGATCTTATAGGGGATATAGGCATCGTCGTGGACTTCCGGTTAGAGGGCAGAGATCAAAGACAAATGCAAGAACCAGAAAAGGTCCAAAGAGAACTGTTGCAGGTAAGAAGAAGTAAAAGGAGGGAATAGTAAGTAATGGCTAAAGCGACCAAGAAAACCACACGTAAACGCCGTGAGCGTAAAAATATTGAACGCGGTGCTGCACATATCCGTTCAACATTTAATAATACGATCGTAACTATTACTGATGTTGCCGGTAATGCACTTTCATGGGCTAGTGCCGGTGGATTAGGTTTTAGAGGTTCTAGAAAAAGCACACCATTTGCTGCACAGATGGCTGCAGAGACTGCTGCTAAATCTGCAATGGAACATGGTCTGAAAACTGTAGAAGTTTTTGTAAAAGGTCCTGGTGCAGGAAGAGAAGCAGCAATCAGAGCACTTCAAGCAGCAGGTTTAGAAGTGAGCATGATAAAAGACGTAACTCCGATTCCACATAATGGATGCAGACCACCAAAAAGAAGAAGAGTTTGATGAAAGCTCGGAGTCTGGAGCTTGGAGCTCGGAGTATATAACCGCCATTGCTTCAGTTACGGATTATTTAGCTTAGTACAATTATGGATAGAAATAGATATGTTTATAGAACTATAGGAGGTGTAAGTATAGATGGCGAGATATACCGAAGCAGTATGTAGGCTTTGCCGAAGAGAAGGACAAAAACTATTTCTTAAAGGCGAAAGATGTTATACTGACAAATGTGGAATTGCAAGAAGAAGCTATGCGCCAGGTCAGCATGGCCAAAGCAGAAAAAAACCTTCTGAATACGGTATTCAGTTGAGAGAAAAACAAAAAGCAAGAAGATATTATGGCGTATTAGAAAGCCAGTTTGAGAAATACTTTGAAATGGCTAATAAGAAAAAAGGCATTACCGGTGAAAACCTATTGCAGATTCTTGAGAGTAGATTAGATAACGTAATCTATAGATTAGGTTTTGCAACTTCCAGGCCGGAAGCGAGACAATTGGTAAGACATGGGCACTTTAGTATTAATGGAGAAAAAGTAAATATTCCATCTTATCTTGTAAAAGAAGGCGAAGTTATCTCAATTAGACAAAAGAGCAGAAATTCAGAGAAGATTAAAGCTGTTCTTGAAGCAACTGATGGAAAGGTTATTCCAAAGTGGTTGGATTTGAATAGAGATACTTTGGAAGCTAAGGTAGTGAGTCTTTCAAGTAGAGAAGATATCGACCTACCAATCGAAGAACACTTGATTGTAGAATTGTACTCTAAATAATAGTAAGGAGTAGAAACTTATCTATATCCTTATTAGCTATATATAGAAAACTTATTAAGATTAAGTTAAAATAATCAGTTGCCCTCGGAAACATCAACAATAAAAATGATAGTCATGGGGAGGGTTATATATGATAGAAATTGAAAAGCCAAAAATTGAATGCATTGAATCCAGCGATGATGGTATATATGGAAAATATGTAGTGGAGCCGCTTGAAAGAGGATATGGTATTACATTAGGAAATTCCTTAAGGAGGATATTATTATCTTCTTTACCGGGAGTAGCTGTATCATCGATAAAAATAGATGGAGTACTCCATGAATTTTCCACCATTCCAGGAGTGAAGGAAGACGTAACAGAGATTATTCTTAATATTAAGAGCCTTGCAGCAAACCTTCATTCGGAAGGTTCAAAAGTTGTATATATTGAAGCAGAAGGTGAAGGAGCAATTAAGGCGAAGGATATTAAGGTTGATGCAGATGTAGAGATTTTAAATCCTGAACTCCACATTGCAACTTTAAATGCAGATGCGAAGCTTTACATGGAGCTTACTTTGACTAAAGGTAGAGGATATGTATCAGCTGAGAAGAATAAGGTGCCTGGACAGCCTATTGGGTTAATACCGGTAGACTCAATATATACACCTGTGCATAAGGTAAACTATACAGTAGAAAATACTCGTGTAGGGCAGGTTACCGATTATGACAAGTTGATGTTGGAAGTATGGACCAATGGAATTATCAAGCCGGATGAGGCAATTAGTCTTGGTGCCAAGATTATGAGTGAACATCTTAACTTATTCATTGATCTTTCAGACCATGCAAAGAATACTGAAATCATGGTAGAAAAAGAAGAAACTAAGAAAGAAAAAGTTCTTGAGATGACTATCGAAGAACTTGACCTTTCTGTAAGATCTTATAATTGTCTTAAGAGAGCCGGTATCAATACCGTGGAAGATCTTATTAATAGAAGCGAAGATGACATGATGAAGGTAAGAAATCTTGGTAGAAAATCGCTTGAAGAAGTGGTGCAGAAACTCGAAGCCCTTGGGTTAGGACTCACACCAAACGAGGAATAATGATTAGCTGAGAGCTAGGAGAAATAAGTAAAAAGGAGGTATAGAATTATGCCTGGAACAAGAAAGTTAGGTCGTCCAACAGACCAAAGAATTGCAATGCTAAAGAATCTTGTTACTTCTGTTTTAGAATATGGAAAGATTGAAACTACTGAAGCTAGAGCTAAAGAAGTAAGAAGTATGGCAGATAAAATGATTACTTTGGGAAAAGAAGGTTCACTTCATTCTAGAAGACAAGCACTATCATATATTACTAAAGAAGATGTAGTGAAAAAACTTTTTGATGATATTGCTCCTAAGTATAAAGACCGTGAAGGTGGATATACCAGGGTAATAAAAATGGGTCCCAGAAGAGGGGACGCCGCAGAAATGGCGATAATTGAGTTAGTATAAGCTTGGAGCTCGGAGCTTGGAGCTCGGAGATACGAATTAAATTATAATGGGATACTAAGCGTAATAAGTTTAGTATCCCGTTTTATTTTTACTTAGGTAACTGGGGACGG
>JBFWMP010000020.1:21280-30341 GCA_050251575.1 Clostridia bacterium | reverse complement strand
TGTCGCATCATTCTACGACTGTTGATTATTACTATCCAAATGGCTCATATCGTTCAACAGGCTCAGCACATTCCTATCCTTGCGAATTTCGATAATACTCAGTGATGTATTGTCCAGCCAAAACTTTCGATAATGAGATAATTCTATCCCCAGTAACGATAATATGATTATTTTCAATGAAGCACCATGAGAAACGATTACAATGTCTTTGTTATTATACTCACTGATAATCTTATTGATTCCAGACATGACCCGCTTTTGTACATTTAAAAAAGACCCTTCCCCAGGAAATCTTTCTATATGAGGAGATGTCCTCCACTTATCAAAATCATAGTCTTTTAGATTAACAATTTCTTCCCTTGTTAAACCTTCCCACTCGCCAAAATGAATCTCCCTTAATTCCGGTATTTTAATTACCGGCAGTTGATGTGGCTGAGCGATATAAGTCGCGGTCTGAAAAGCGCGATCTAAATCACTTGCAAAAACAACATCAAAATGGTAACGCGATAACTTTCGCGATATTTTCTTTGCTTGTTCAATACCTTCGTCACACAAAGGTATATTAGAAGAACCTTGAAACCTATTCAATTGATTCCACTCAGTTAAACCATGTCTTATAAGAAATAAATTTGTCATGTTCCACTCCTGTTAAATATCATCTTCTATATCTTTATCAGTATACTTTTCATAAACTTGATATTCGTCCCAAATATGCTCTAAGTGCTCAAAGGTTTTATATATATCATCTTTTTTTCTCATACCCAATGCTACGATTAAAGCATTAATCACACTTAATGGTGCTACGAGGGAATCAACAAAGGATGTCATATCACTTCTGGCAATAATGGCATGGTCTGCAAAAGATGCAAGTGGGGACAAACTGCTGTCAGTAATGGCTACTACCTTACTTCCTTGATCTTTTGCATATTGCAGCGCTTTAATTGTACGCCTTGAATAGCGTGGAAAGCTAATGCCAATCACTACATCATCAGATGTTACTCTTAACACCTGTTCAAACATTTCACTTACACTTGTAGTATGCACCAAACGAACATTATCAAAAATCAAATTAAAATAAAATCCAAGAAAACTGGCAAGTGCAGCAGAGCTTCTTACTCCCAATATATATATCTTCTTTGCATTTAGAATGGTTTCAATAATCTCTTCAAAATCATCTTTATCAATTTCATCTAAAGTAAGTCTTATTTTATCCATATCTGCTTGGAGAACTGTTGTAAGAATATCCTGATCGCCAATCCTATCTGATGCAATTTCCATTCTTTGCACCGAAGTGAGCTTTGTTCGAATTAATTCCTGCAGCGCTTTTTGAAGCTTTGGATAGCCATCATATTCCAACTCCGTGGCAAACCTGACAACAGTAGATTCACTTACGCCCACAACAGTGCCAAGTCTTGATGCAGTCATAAACGCAGCTTTATCGTAATGATTTAATATGTAATTTGCAATAAGTTTTTGACCTTTGCTAAATTGGGACATTGATAATTGAATCTTTGATAGCAAGTCCTGTTTTTTATCCATACGTACTCTTCCTCTCACTTAGAAATTTTTACTGTTGCTTCCGAAGATACTATTATGTTTCGTAAATAGTAATAACCATTTTTTCATTCTTTTGTGCTAATCCAAATATTAAATCTTTTTGCTTTAAATTTTTGTTTAAGAAATCTACCAGCTTATATAATTCATCATTTGAGGATACTTCTAAGGTAGCTTTTAAGTCTAGCTTGTGCTTTTCACTCATGTAATGACCTCCAGTTTTTTGTCAACGATATTGTTTAGTTTTTATATTATTATTTAATATAGCAAAAAGCAAGTGTTTTTATAAGGAATATCCTATCAAATAAAATTTTACATTTTCATAAGATAGCTTGAAAATTGTAATACTAATATAAATAGAATTCTAAGGTTGTGAAGAATTGATACAAATTGACGATTCAGGAAGCGGAAGCTTGATTGGCGGAACCTGTATTGGTTTATATAATACTGAAAACAAACAATATTACTATGAAATCATTCCAATAACCTACTATACCCGTATTCAATTCCCACAAAAAAAATATTTAGATTGTGTGGTAAATATAGTTCGTAGGGGATTTAAAAAACTATCTGTATCAAAATATGATTCCATAGAAATATGTCAAGGATATATGTTCGATAAGTTGAGAAGTTGGTTGGACGAAACAAATTATCAGTGGAAAAGTACCCAAATCACCGGTTATTTACAGGATACTATAGAAAAAACTTTTGAAGAATATACAGTTTCTCTTGGTTTTCCAGTTCAATATATTAATTATACCAAGTATCCATTTCATTTTCATAGGATTCTAAGATGGGTATATGCAGATTATCAAAACAGGTCTAAGCTTTGCAAGGTTGGATGGAAAAGCTGGCAAACCTATGGAAATCTCACAATACAAAACACTGTTGAAATTATGCCAAAAAAAAATTATCATTGTCTTAAATGCGGAAATACCCTAGAACCAAACTCACAAGTTAAGGTTCTAAGGTATACCAGCAATAAACCTAATATTATTTATCTACACACGAATTGCTGATTTTTACAACCATACGAAATCTTTAAAATCATATGTAAATAAATACTATAAATTTGAAATGGGGCGTGATGAGTGAGGAATTTGTTGTTTCTCCCCACTATACACTCCCCACTCCTCACTAATCATCAAATAGGATGAGTTTTTTGCTCCATATCTACTAAGTCAGTATCAATTTTATACTTTTGCGCTCTCCGATATTCAAAGAACTTGGTAGCAACTTGTGGAAATAAGGCATAGGATAATACGTCTTCATCCTGTTCCGTAAATTCTTTCACTTCTGCTCTAAACTTTTCTAATTCAGGTTCAATTAAATCAGCCGGACGGCAGGTAATCGGTTTTTCATCCCCAATGATTTTCTTTCTGAATTCATCGGAAATTTTAACCGGTGTTTCACCATATTCCCCTTTAACAAGTGCTTTTGATTCCTTAGAAACCATCTTATATCTTTCTCCTGAGAGAACATTCAAAACAGCCTGTGTTCCGACAATCTGACTTGTAGGTGTAACAAGTGGCGGAAATCCGAAGTCTTCTCTAACTTTTGGAATTTCTTTCAGCACATCTTCAAATTTATCACCTTTGTTCTGCTGTTTCAATTGTGATACCAAATTCGAAATCATTCCACCTGGAACTTGATATAAAAGGGTATTAATATCAACACCCAGTACTTTTGTATCCATGAGTCCGGATGCAAGATATTTTTCTCTTAACGGTGTGAAATACTCAGCAACTTCACTCAATAGCTTCAGATCATAACCGGTATCATATTCAGTGCCTTGAAGTGATGCTACTAGTGGCTCCGTTGGCGGCTGAGATGTTCCCAGAGCCAAAGATGAAATAGCCGTATCAACAACATCACAACCTGCTTCAATAGCCTTCAGATATGTCATGGAAGCGACACCACTGGTATAATGTGTGTGAAGCTGAATCGGAATCTTTACAGCTTTTTTCATTGATTTTACCAGATCATAAGCAACAAATGGTGTCAACAGACCGGCCATATCTTTGATACAAATAGAATCTGCGCCGTTGTCTTCTAATTGTTTTGCCATCTTTACAAAAGCTTCATTTGTATGAACAGGACTTAGCGTATAGCAAACTGTAGCCTGTACATGTCCTTTTTCTTTTTTGCAGGCATTAATAGCAGTTTGCAAGTTTCTGACATCATTCACTGCATCAAATATTCTTATGATGTCAATACCATTCGCAATAGACTTCTGTACAAAATACTCAACAACATCATCTGCATAATGCTTATATCCTAAAATATTCTGTCCTCTAAAAAGCATCTGAAGCTTGGTATTCTTAGCAACAGCTTTAATTTTTCTTAGTCTCTCCCATGGATCTTCATTTAAAAATCTTAAGCATGAATCAAATGTTGCTCCCCCCCATGCTTCCAGGGAGTGATATCCTACTTTATCCAGTTTATCTACGATTGGGAGCATTTCATCAGTGGTCATTCTTGTAGCGATAAGTGACTGATGAGCATCTCTCAATACGGTTTCTGTAAGTTTAACCTTAGGCATAGTCATCCTCCTTCATTGAGCTTGGAGCTTGGAGCCCGGAGCTTGGAGTAAAATCTATAGATAAATACTCTAAAACTCCGACTCTAAAGTCCAAACTAATTATCGTTTATATTATATATACCATTCTTTTAACTATAACAAACTAATCTATCAAGATTAATTGAAATCTAAATCTAAATTGTATTACTATTTAGCTCCTAGCTAAGTTCTCCTAGCTTACTTCCCATACATCGCCAGGAATGTTCCGGCAGCAACTGCTGAGCCGATAACTCCTGCAACGTTAGGACCCATAGCATGCATGAGCAGGAAGTTTGCCGGGTTTTCTTTTTGTCCAACCACTTGTGATACACGAGCAGCCATCGGAACAGCAGAAACTCCGGCAGAACCTATCAATGGATTGATTTTACCACCGGTCATCTTGTTCATTAGTTTTGCAAACAACACACCACCCGCAGTGCTCATACAGAATGCAATTAAACCTAATAGGATAATCCCCAGTGTTTCCGGTTTTAGGAAGTTTCCTGCATTTGCTGTTGCACCTACGGTTACCCCCAAGAAGATGGTGATAATATTAATCAACTCATTTTGAACCGTTTTACTTAATCTCTCTACTACACCGGATTCTTTAAATAAATTACCCAGCATCAACATACCTACCAGTGAAGCTGCATCAGGAAGTATTAATGATACAACAACAGCAACGATGATAGGAAATATGATTTTCTCTGTCTTACTTACAGGCCTTAATTGTTCCATTACAATCATACGTTCTTTTTTTGTAGTCAGTGCCTTCATAATAGGCGGTTGAATAATTGGTACAAGAGCCATATAAGAATACGCAGCAATGGCAATTGCACCTAATAAGTGAGGAGCCAATGATTTTGTAACAAAAATCGCTGTTGGACCATCTGCACCACCTATAATACCTATAGAAGCTGCTTCCATAACATCAAATCCAAGAAAAAGTGCGCCAATAAATGTAGTAAATATTCCTACTTGTGCAGCAGCACCCAATAATATACTTTTAGGATTGGCAATCAAAGGAGCAAAGTCGGTCATAGCTCCTACACCCAGGAAGATTAAAGGTGGATATACACCTAATTTAACACCCAAATAAAGCAGATCCAGCAAACCACCTTCATCAATTACTTTTTGCATGTCAATATGTCCTCCCAGAAACAAATCCGGATGCATCAGACCTGCATTTGGCAGATTAGCTAAAAGCATACCAAAAGCGATTGGCAAAAGCAATAACGGCTCGAACTTTTTAGCTATTGCAAGGTAAAACAAAAAACCTATAATGCAATACATAATAAGTGTTGGAATATCTACTTCATTGATCGCTGTCTTATCTAAAAATTTCAATAGAGCTTCTGATAATAGTTCCAAATTTTATCCCTCCATTTCGCAAGTATCAATATTCCTGTTTGCTAAGCAATCGCAACAAGAACATCCCCGCTATTTACTGAAGCACCTTTTGCAACATTTACAGCTACTACTTTTCCAGCTTTTGGTGCCATGATTTCATTTTCCATCTTCATTGCTTCAAGAATGCATAACACATCGCCTTCTTTAACGGTATCCCCTTCTTTTACATTGATTGCCATAATGGTTCCAGGCATTGGGGACGCAACAGAAGTTGCAGAACCGGAAACCGCTGCCGGTTTAGCTGCAGGAGCAGGTGCTGCTTTTGGAGCAGATACCGGAGCTGCGGCTGCGGCAGGTCTGCTAACAGGAGCAGCTACCGGTGCACCGTCTCTCATTTCTTCTACTTCAACCTCGTAAGACTTTCCGTTTACATTTATAACAAATTTCCTCATTTTCATATCCTCCTGACATATTATAGTTTACTAATTACAACCTATTTTCTAATTGTTCTTTTCTGCTTATTGAATTCCATACAGGAGCTTGCTGATCTATTCTCCTGAAGGATTGAATATTTAAATTATAAGTAGATTGGTTCAGGCTTGATGCAACTGCAGCAGTTAACACAGCAACCAGTTCATCTTCATCCATCTCTTTAATAGACTCCTGAACAACTGACTCTGTTTTAATCTCCTGCTTCGCTACGGTAACCGGTGATTTATTTCCCTCTTTATAGAATATAATTCTCATTAATTCTAATAAACCCCAGAGTAAAATCAATACAGCAAATACGGTACTTATACCGATTACAGTAACTGCTAAGCCTTCACTAAGTAATTCCATTTAATCACCCCGCCTTTTATTCATTATTTTAAACCGGGATATTTCCATGCTTTTTAGCCGGTCTATTTTCCCTCTTGCTTGCAAGCATTTCAAGTGCGCTGATGATTCTTGGTCTTGTAGAATCAGGCTCAATAACATCATCAACATAGCCTCTTGCAGCAGCAATATAAGGATTTGAAAGTTTAGTTCTGTATTCTTCAATTTTTTCTGTTCTGGTTGCAACAGGATCTGCAGCCTCTGAAATCTCCTTACGGAAAATGATGTTAGCAGCTCCCTCAGGTCCCATTACTGCAATTTCAGCTGTTGGCCATGCAAATACCATATCAGCACCGACATGCTTGCTGCTCATTGCAATATATGCACCACCATAAGCTTTTCTTACAATTACATTAATCTTAGGTACTGTTGCTTCACAATAAGCATATAAAAGCTTAGCACCATGTCTGATAATACCGGAATGCTCTTGAGCCACTCCAGGCAGATAACCGGGTACATCTGTAAATGTTAAAATTGGAATATTAAAGCTATCACAGAATCTGATGAAACGTGCAGCTTTATCAGATGAATTCACATCTAGCACACCTGCCATTACCTTTGGCTGGTTTGCAATAATTCCTACTGTAGCACCATTCATTCTTCCAAATCCTACAACAATATTCATTGCAAAATGTGGTTGTACTTCTAAAAATTCGCCGTTATCAACAACTTCAGCTATGACTTCTTTAATATCATAAGCCTTATTAGAATCATCAGGTACAATAGAACTAAGTTGCTCGGATATTCGGTTCAAGTCATCGGATGTATCATATACCGGTGCATCCGAAAGATTGTTAGATGGTAAGTAACTTAACAAAAGCTTAATCTGGTTAATGCATTCTTGCTCATTTGCACTAACAAAATGCGCTACACCACTCTTGGAATTATGCGCCATTGCGCCACCAAGCTCTTCAGAACTGACATCCTCACCTGTTACTGCTTTAATTACTTGAGGACCGGTGATAAACATCTGGCTTGTCTTATCAACCATAAACACAAAATCAGTGATTGCAGGTGAATAAACTGCTCCACCGGCACATGGACCCATAATAACAGAGATCTGAGGAATTACACCTGAAGCTATGGTATTTCTATAAAAAATTTCACCAAAGCCGCTTAACGCGTCAATTCCTTCCTGTATTCTAGCTCCACCCGAATCATTAATACCTATAATAGGTGCACCCATTTTCATAGCCATATCCATGACTTTGGTAATTTTTTTTGCATGCATCTCTCCCAATGATCCACCAATAACGGTAAAGTCCTGAGCATATGCATATACAAGGCGGCCATCTACCGTACCATATCCGGTAACAACTCCTTCACCGGGAGCTTCTGTAGTAGGCATATCAAATTCTGTACTTCTATGCTTTACAAAAGCATCAATTTCAATAAAGCTGCCTTCATCCATCAGTAAGTTGATTCTTTCTCTTGCTGTCAACTTTCCGGATTCTTGCTGCTTTTTAACTTTATCAGCTCCGCCGCCTTGTTCGATTATACTTCTGCGGTACTGTAAGTCATTAAGTTTGTCCATTGTACTCATTACTACCCCTCCAGACTAAAATTTATTGCTAAATATTTTGCCCAAAACCTATTAAATTGTTTCAAACACCCATACGCCAGTGTATCATGTTTATCATAATTGGTTAAATTTTGAGCTTTAATAAGTTGGTTATACGCATAAGCATAACACAACACTGTTAATAAAAAAACATACAGAGAAACACAACAAATTTCCCCACTTTCTTTATTCGACATAAATATCTTTTTTCCTGCTTATAATTAAAAAAAATTTTTATAAAATAAGCCCAGAAATAAAATCCGGGCTATACTTTCAAATCCTGTTTAACCATATGTATTCTACTTAACCAAATCTTCTGCAAACTTAGGCAATGCAAAAACAGATTTATGAATTCTTGGTGAATAATATTTCGTATCAAGCTCTGGAATCTTGCTTTCATCAACCTGCATAGGGTCATACTTCTTAGAACCTAGCGTAAAACTCCACAATCCACTTGGATATGTAGGTATTGAGCACAGATACAGTCTTGTAATCGGGAATACTGATTTAATATCTTTAAAAACTCTTGAAATTAAATCATTATTAAAAAATGGCGATTCTGTTTGTGCAACAAAAATTCCGTCCTCTTTAAGTGCCTCGAAGATGCTTTTATAGAAATCAAGTGCAAACAATCCTACTGCAGGTCCAACAGGATCAGTAGAATCAACCGTAATCAAATCGAATTCATTTTTATGATCCTGAACGTACTTTATTCCATCTGTAACTATTACTTCGACTCTAGGATCATCCAATGCACAGCTTATCTCAGGAAGATATTTTTTACTAACTTCTACTACTGCTCTATCTATTTCAACCAGTACTGCTTTTTCTACGGATGGATGCTTTAAAATCTCTCTTATTGCTCCACCATCTCCGCCACCAACTACCAATACCTTTTTTGGATTAGCATGAGTAAATAGCGGTATATGTGTAATCATTTCATGATATACAAATTCATCCTTAATAGTTGTCTGGACAGTTCCATCTAAAACTAGCATTCTTCCAAACTGTTCAGTTTCAATTAATGCCATATCTTGAAATTCAGTCTTTTCCGTATGATAGGTTTTGCTAACCTTACAAGTAATTCCCACACTGGGAGTTTGTTTTTCTGTGTACCATAGTTCCATATATATCCACTCCTTAAAATATTTATCCTTTTT
>JBFWMP010000020.1:8722-21180 GCA_050251575.1 Clostridia bacterium | reverse complement strand
TTAATCTCTTCTTTTGTTAGATGCCTCCACTGTCCTGCGGATAATTCACCCAGCACAAGGTCTCCCAATGCAACTCGTTTTAATTTTATTACTGTATGTCCTATCTTTTCACACATCTTCCGAACTTGACGGTTTCTTCCTTCATGGATGATAATTCTTAGTTCGGAACCTGCCCTTGTCTTTTTTATTATTTCTATCTCAGCAGGTGAAGTGATATAATCTTCTATCTGCAAGCCTTTTCTAAATTCATTTAACTTCATTCCATTAGGAACACCATTAACAGCAGCAATATATACTTTTTTAATATTATACTTAGGATGTGTGATCTTATAGGTAAGGTCACCGTCATTTGTGAGCAGCAGCAATCCTTCTGTATCATAATCCAATCTACCTACCGGATAGATTCTTTCATTAAAATCATTTTTCACAAGGTCAAGCACCGTGGGCCTATCAAATTGATCTGATGCTGTTGTCACATATCCAAAAGGCTTATTTAACAAGACATACACCTTGCTTTTTTCTATATGTATCGCTTTCCCATCCACCTGGACAATATCTGTTTCAGGATTTACCTTTTCACCTAATATATTAACAATCTCATCATTTACCTTGACCCTGCCTTCTAAAATTAATTCCTCTGCTTTTCTTCGTGAAGCTATGCCTGATAAGGCAATATACTTTTGAAGTCTTATTTTGTTTTCTGATTCCATATTGTTCCTCACTTTCTTTGAAGCAAGTTCTTAATTCAGATGGAGATTTTTTTACTCCACCTAAATTTTAGATCAATTCAAAACATATTATATCAAAAAAACAGCCGATACATCCGGCTGTTTTTTAATATTTATATAAAACTATAAATAATGATGTATAAGATCCTTCGGCTAACGCTCAGGATGACGCTTACACTATATATCCCTACTATAACCGAAAAATAGTGTAGGTGCGAACATTGTTGCCCGTAATATAGCGTTTATTACACAATAGTAGAAGAATCTTTTTCATTTCTATTCAAACATAACTCTTATAAAATTTTCCTTACTTGAAAACATCATCATCCAATTCTTTGTAATCCTTTCAAGTACAAGCTTTACATCTTTTCTCTCAACACCATCAATAGAAATTAATGGGATTGTTCCACAACGTATATTATCTAAATAAATTTCAATCTGTCCTATTCTTTGACCATAAGTTACAGGTGCTGTGATATATTCAGGAACATCATATTTGATTTCTACTTCATTTTTTTCATTTTCTTGCAAAGGAAGCTTTAATGAAGAAGATGTAACTAGAGAAACTTGTTCTTTTTTTCCATCCATCACAGGAATTGTTTTCATGAAATCACCTTCTTGGCATATAGATTCCATTCTATACTTGGAAAATGC
Organism: Clostridia bacterium; assembly: GCA_050251575.1. Lineage (GTDB taxonomy): Bacteria > Bacillota > Clostridia > SK-Y3 > SK-Y3 > X23. Next base: position 19,798 of record JBFWMP010000020.1, on the reverse strand, counting down.
ATAATCGAACATCTTCTTATGGTCTTCCCAGTCACTTGGTGCATTTAGTGTAACCACTACCACCTGCCATCCGTCCCGGGTAGCTGAAGAGACTAAAGTACGCCCACTTTTTTTGGTATATCCTGTCTTTACACCATCACAGCCTTCATACATATTTAGTAGCTTGTTATGATTTGTTAATACCCTGTTCCATTTATGCCCTTCCCAGGGAATTTGTCTTTTTTCTGTTTTCACTATTTCCGCAAACTTCTTATTCTTCAAAGCATATCTAGTAATTAATGCAAAGTCATATGCTGTAGTGTAATGACCGTCTTCATCAAGACCATTAGGATTCTTAAAACTAGTATTGATTGCACCGATATCCTTTGCTTTTTGTGTCATCATCTTTGCAAACTCTTCAATCGAACCACCTATATGTTCAGCAATTGCAATTGCGGCATCATTGCCCGAGCTTAACATTATACCGTATATCAAATCCTCCAGCTTTTGTTTTTCTCCTTCTTCCAGCCATATGGACGAACCCTCCACATGTGCTGCATTTGGACCTGTCACTACGATATCATCTAAATTACCGTTTTCCAGAGCAACAATTGCAGTCATGATTTTAGTAATACTCGCCATTGTTCGTTTCTGCTGTGCGTTTTTTTCAAAGATTACTCTGCCGGTTACTGTATCCATGACAATTGCAGACGATGCAGATACACTTGGTGTGTCAGCAAAAGCAGGCTGCACATTTAGAATTGATATTATGATTATTAAAATAAGTAACAATATGCATTTACGCAAAAAAATCACCCGCCTATTTATGTAATACACATTATATATATGAGCGGGTAATAAAATTATTCGCATTTTTTACATTTAATCATTTTCAACTTCTGTAACGGTAGTTTTTCCATCATCAGATTTCTCAATTTTCTTTTTAATGTTAACCTTTTTTCTTACACTTTCATTAATTTTTTCAATCAATTCTGGTACAAGGTCAATAATTTTATCTACAGAAGAATTACTATTGACGGGAAGCAGTTTTATTTGTCCCTGTCCTACTACCATAAATGCAACAGGCTGGATAGTTACTCCACCTCCACTACCTCCGCCAAAGGGCATTGTAGAAATTGCTTCTTTATCATCTTCTCTTTCTTTTATACTTTTTCCAAATTGTGATCCACCTGCTGCAAAACCAAATGATACTTTTGAGATTGGTATGATTACAGTACCATCAGGAGCTTCTACCGCATCCCCTACAATGGTATTTACATCTACCATTTCCTTAATATTTTGCATTGCTGTTGACATTAACCCTTGAATTGGATGTTCAGCCATTTTTGTCACCGCCTTTTATTTTTTTAATCCGAAAACACATCTTGTCATATTATAATCTGACGCATTTTTGGATTGTACTTTTTTGACTTAAAACATTTTTGATAAAATATTTAATTATAGAATATAGTAATATGAAAAATATAATAATAATATGTACAATTTTTATGTTAAATATGCAATTGAGATGGACATGCAGCCTTACTTCATTAAAAGTAGGATTAATCCTAATATCATGGCTTTTCAATATCATATTGCTATCTATTATCGAAAGAATATTATAGCATATGCCCCATAAAAAGCCACTGGATATCCCTGTAAGAGAAGCATCACCAGCCCCAAAGTCAAGATAAAGGAAAAAAGTGCTGCAGACAAGCCTCTTTCTGAGATAATTCCTAGTAGGATTTAACAACTCCTTAAATGAATGAAATTGACTATATCCTTTTTTCACCGTATCCTGGATTTTTGAAAAACTGATAGATGTTTTTTCCTTTGGCTTCGCCTGCTTATCTTTTTTATTCATCACTTTTTTAAAGAATCTAATTCCCCAAAATTCCTTTTCATCCTCCGTATCAATCAAAGGTATATTTAACTTTATGATGTTTTTAATTACAGACAAGGTAATTATCACCTTGTTCTTTTCTTCATCATGTACAAGTTGAATGCGAATGCTAAGTTTTAAAAAAAGAAAAATAACTATTACGATACATAGGCTCGCAAGGAAAAACATAAATAACACCTCATTAAGCATTATTGCCACAAATATACAGGTAATACAAGTATCTGCAGTTATTCTAAAGAAGTCTCCTGTATATAGAAGCTATCAATCTGTGGTAACTCATCTAATGTCTTCAGGCCGAAGCAGCGAAGAAATTCTTGAGTCGTTCCATAAAGAATTGGTTTTCCTGGCGCATCAAGCCTGCCCCGTTCTTCCACCAAGCCTCTTTCTAACAGCTTATTTAATGAACTATCACTGTTTACTCCACGTATTTGTTCTATATTGCTTCTGGTAACAGGCTGATTATAGGCTATGATTGCAAGAGTTTCTAAGGCAGCATTGGATAAGCTCTGACTTTGTCGAGGCTCTATTGCCCTACTGATATATTCATAATATTCCGGTCTTGTACATAGCTGAAAACAATTATCGAGTTCTATAATCTGAATCCCGCGTCTTTCATAAATATAATAGTCCATCATCCTATGCATAATAGAACGAAGAGTATTTCTATCAACACTTAAAATATCTGAAAGCTTGTCTATATGTATGGCATCACCCCAGGCAAATAAAACACCTTCGACTATGGACTCAATCTCTTTAATATTCATTGACCTCACCATTCTTCTTTGAACGATAGATATATATCTGCTCATTCCTTTGTTCTATAATTATTATGTCTGACTTAATTAGTTCAAGTACCGCTAGAAAACGTGTAACAATTTCAGCTTTCAGATGGATATTGCAAAACAATTCTAAAAGCGTTGTACTCTTATGAATATCAAGCTGTTTTAAAACCTCTCTGATTTCTTGCTTAACGGATGTTTTTGTGATACCCACGATATCAGAAAAGGACTCTTTAACATCTATTTGATGGTATGTATTTTTCTTTATAATTCCTTGAAAAGCTTTTAAAAGATCATCGATAGAAAGGTTCATAAGACTGTAGCTAACTGCGGGAATTTCCAACTCATCAGGATTCTTAAAAACTATATTTCTATACGTCAATTCCCGCTCCTCTAAAAATGAAGACGCCTCTTTGTATTTTTTATACTCCAGCAGTCTTGCGACCAACTGTTCACGAGGATCTTCCTCTTCTTCTGTAGAATCAGTATGTTTTGGAAGCAGCATTTTAGATTTTATATATAGTAAGTGCGCTGCCATCATTAGAAACTCGCTGGAAACCTCCAAATCCATAAACGATAGCTGCTCCAAATGTTCCAAATACTGTCCGGTAATATCAGCAATAGGAATATCATAAATATTTACTTTATTCTTTTCTATTAAATGAAGCAATAAATCCAGTGGCCCTTCGAAAACATCTAATCTGAAAGAAAGCTTTTCCATAATTTATTCCTTTGTTAGAAAGTCTATTGATATTTTAGTAATATGCTAAATCGGCAGTGCCTTTATAATCACTATAAATATTGTTAATATGCTGCTGAAAAGAAAATCTAATACAGGGTTAAGCATTCCTGTAAACAACAATAATATCAGTATAACTTGTCCATAACTTTCATATCTCAATATATTATAATACAATCTTGAAGGAAGTATAGATATAAAGATTTTAGAACCATCTAATGGTGGAATAGGTATCAGATTAAAAATCGCCAACCCAGTATTATATACTAGCATATAAAACAATATTGTTCCTAGAATATCAATACCAGCCCCCCCAAAAACATTGGTGCTGATAAAAATATTAATATTAAAAACTTCTGCAATGAGCAAAGTTAAAAAAGCAAGAATCAAATTAGACATAGGACCTGCTAAACCAACTAATGCAGTATCTCTCTTGGGATTTTTAAAGTTGCTGGGATTAATGGGAACAGGTTTTGCCCATCCATATCTAACAGTAAGCAATGCAATGGTACCTAAAGGGTCAAGATGCTTAATCGGATTTAAAGTTAGCCTTCCATAACTTCTAGGCGTAGGATCTCCCAATTTATCAGCCATATAGCCATGGGCAAATTCATGAAACACAATTGCTAATAATAAAGCCGGAATACTAAGGAGTAACTCCAGCGGATCTATTCCTCGAAACAAATAATCACATCCTATTTTTTAGTTTGAATATTAAAACTCACAACTCAAGTTTATTAAATTTCTGTTTTTCACACGAACTATAAGCGACGAACTTAATGTAGTATAGGTATATTATAGTATTTATACTACATGGTGTCCACATTTTGTTTATAAAAAATTATAAACAGTACGTAGTGTACTGTTTATTTTAGAATAAGCTTTTATAATATATTTTTCAATAGGCAATTTATCATAAGATGATATTCCCTTGGAAATAAACTTTTTCGACAAAAAATTATTGCCGTGCATTTAACCATTGTCGGACGAGACTGACAAATACCTTATTGATAGTAACCTTTTCTATGCTCTCCGTGGTAATAATATCTACCTTTCCAAGTTCTTGCCCATTAGATGAGAAAATAATTTCCCCTACCTTTTGTCCTTTATCAACCGGTGCTAACAGATCTTCTGAAAGGTTAACATTTTTTTCAACTTTATCCTGCTTTCCTTTTTCAACTAATAAGTTAAATTCATTAGCAGTTTCTACTTTTACTATAGGCAGCATACCCTTGCTAACATTCATCTCACCAACGGTTTCGCCTTTCTTAACGCCTTGAATTACTGAATAATTTGCAAATCCATGATCCAAGAGTTTTGTAGCATCATTAAATCTATCCCTGCTGGTGGGGGCAGCCATAATGGTAGCAATCAGTTGCATACCATCTCTTTCAGCTGACGCAGACAAGCAATACAAAGCTTTACTTGTTGAACCGGTTTTGATACCATTTGCTCCACTGTAGAATCTGATTAATTTATTTGTATTGGCAAGGCCAAATTTACCCTCTCTTAATGAATCCGTCCAAATAGTGAGATAGTCATGAATTTTAGGATGCTTTAATAGCTCTTTCGACATAAGTGCAATATCATAAGCACTGGTATAATGATTTTCCGTATCAAGACCATTACAATTTACAAAATTGGTATCATTCATCCCCAACTCTTTTGCCTTATCGTTCATTGCCTTCACAAAAGCCTCTTCACTGCCGCAAGTATGTTCAGCCATCGCAACAGAGGCATCATTTCCTGAAGCCACTGCTATGGCTTTTAGCATATCATGAACAGTCATTTTTTCTCCGGCTCCTAAATATACCTGCGAGCCTCCCATACTAGCTGCATATTCACTGGTAGTAACTATATCATTTAAAGAAATCTTACCACTATCGATAGCTTCGATAACAAGCAACATGGTCATAACTTTCGTAACACTGGCAGGTCGAAGTTGCTCATGACTATTTAGTTCATATAGGATTCTTCCAGTCGATTCTTCCATTAAGACTGCTGACTTCGCCTGTATATTTATTTTATTGCCAGTCTCTTCAGCTTTTGTAACCATTGCAAAACTTAAGAATAAGGACACCACACAAACTAACGAAATGATTTTTAAAATTCTTTTCATAACACAACCTCCCGGTTTATTCCTTAGTTTATGTTATGCAATAAAATTTCATCTTATTCCCAATCTTAGTGCAATTAAAATTTTTTAATTCCCTCTCTGTTAATAATACCATGAACCAATTTCTGTTCTTTTGCAGGCACGGTAGAAATTTTATATGCCGCTATAATATGTGCATGGATTTCTTCAAGCTTAGCATCGTCACTTAAATAAATACTTGCAATAATATCCCCCTGCTTCACTTTATCTCCAATTTTTTTATGCAAAATAATTCCTGCTCCAACATCAATCTTACTTTCTTTTGTAATCCTTCCTGCACCACTTACCAAACTCGCTATCCCTATCTTTTCACTATTGATGAACTCAACATATCCTTCATCTTTAACTGCCACTTTTTCAACAAACTTTGTTTGGGGAAATAAATCGTAGTGCTCTATTACATTTTTATCTCCGCCTTGACTAATAATTAATTCTTCAAATTTCTTTAGAGCTTGTCCACTATATAGCTTTTCTGTTAAAATTATTTTTCCCTCTTCAACCGTCGTAACCTTTTTGCTCATTACAAGCATATGAGAACCTAAAGTAAGACATAAATCCGTAAGGTCTTTCGGTCCCTTTCCTTTTAAAGTTTCAATCGCTTCAATCACTTCTATAGAATTTCCAACTGCATAACCTAAAGGTTGGTTCATGTCAGTAATCACTGCAGTTATACCTTTTCCTGCGCCATCTCCTATTTCAACCATTTCCTGTGCTAATTGGAAGGCTTCATCAACATCTTTCATAAAAGCTCCATTTCCCATCTTCACATCTAAAATGATTGCATCTGATCCGGCTGCAATCTTCTTGCTCATAATACTGCTCGCAATTAATGAAATATGATTGACTGTAGCGGTAACATCCCGCAAAGCATATATTTTCTTATCCGCAGGTACAAGGTTTCCTGTCTGCCCAACAATGCTTATTCCAATTTTATTGACATTATCTATGAATTCTGATTGGGTTAACTGCGTGTTAAAGCCTGGGATTGCTTCCAACTTATCAATAGTTCCTCCTGTATGTCCAAGCCCCCGGCCTGACATTTTCGCAACCGGCACACCTGCTGAAGCAACCAATGGACCTAATATTAGCGTAGTTTTATCGCCAACTCCACCTGTACTGTGTTTGTCGACTTTCACGCCTTTTATTGATGATAAATCCAACTGTTCTCCTGAACCTGCCATCGACATAGTTAGATCAACAGTTTCACGCTTGCTCATTCCTTTTAGAAAAATAGCCATAAGAAGTGCTGATGATTGGTAATCAGGAATATCTCCCTTTGTATAACCTTGAATCCAGTAATTTATTTCTTCAGAAGAGAGTTCAATTCCATCTCTTTTTTTAGCAATAATATCGTACATACGCATATTTTTTACCTCCTGTTAATAAATCTGCTTCGCAGAAGATCCTGTATCACCTCTACACTGTTTTCGGCCGTATATCCATACGGCCCTACATATGATCAATCTGTAATTCTGAGCATAGCAAGAATCTTATTTTCTCACTAATTAAAAAAGGGCTTCTACTAAGCCCTTGGATGTGTCTTTTTATATACTTCCTTAATTTTATTTTTTGTAAGCTGTGCATATATCTGCGTTGAGGATATATCCGAGTGGCCTAACATTTCTTGGATTGATTTTAAATCCGCACCATTTTCCAACAAATGTGCTGCAAATGAATGTCGTAAAGTATGGGGTGTGATTTCCTTACTAATCTTTGCCTGGTTTTTATAAAGTTTTATAATTTTCCAGAACCCTTGACGTGTTAACCTTCTCCCATTACAATTGACAAATAATGCTTGCTCATTCTGAACTTGTATCATCATAGGCCTAGCTTTCTTAAGATAATCTTCTATAGCGCTGATTGCAATCGTACCTAATGGAATGACTCTTTCTTTATTGCCTTTGTTGCATTTTATAAAACCCATTTCCAAATTAATATCATTTATATCAAGATTTATTAACTCCGAAACCCTTATGCCTGTCGCATACAATAATTCCAACATGGCCTTATCTCTATAGCCTTTAAGATCCACGCACTTTGGTTGTTCCAATAGCAATTCAACTTCTTGTGTAGATAAAATCTGAGGAAGCTTTTTTTCAACTTTAGGAGATTCGAGATTTTGAGTGGGATCTTGTTCTACGATGTTTACTTTGTTTAAATATTGATAAAAAGAACGAATAGATGCTAAATTCCTGGAAATAGTTGATGTAGCTCTTCCTTTCTTTTGCAAATACAATAAGTATGTAATAATTGCAGTCTTATTGATACCAGCGATATTCGATATATTTATTTCTTGCAAATAAGATATGTATTGTTGAATATCTCTCCGGTATGACTGCAGGGTATTATCCGATAAGCCCTTCTCATTTTCAAGAAAATCCACAAACCTTTGAACAAGAACTTCCATTTCAACTATCTCCTTCACAATTTAGTTGATATAACAATATTATTACTATTTTACAGAAAAAATTAACAATTGTACATAGTATTCTACAAAATTTTCTAAATTCCTGCATAAAATTACAATTAATTATAAAAAAATATGTAAAAATGTAATTTTACTACAATTAGAACAACTTGTTACTTAGTTATTAGCAGGATTATTGCCCACTTTTTTAAAACTTATACATTTTTTAAACAATTGATGCAGTGAGCATTTTAATAAATACAGGCGTAAAATATGCTTCCACTACACTGCCTATCATCATAATAAGTGCTACAAACGCTAACAAAACACAGTAAGATAAAAATTGTACTTTAAAATCTTCTTTTTTATATTTTGTTCTTGACGTACTTCTTATCATTGAAAGAGAAAAATTCATACAAGTAATCCCTAAAAAAATATAGCATGGTACGAGTATCAGATTCTGAGGCAGGATCCCAAGAATAGCAAACAATACCCCTTTAAAACTAAGACACTTGATTAAAAAGCCTACTGTAAATCCAATAACAAATCCTTTAATTCCAATAACAATTACAATAAATGGAATCCCAATGATAGTCATTCCAAGTATCCAAAGGACGACAATAATTTTAATATTGTTTAATATTGAAAATTTCAGTAAATCCATATGATTAACTGTTTGCATATTAATAACATAGAAAAATTCCTGTATATATTCAGACAACTCTTCAATTTGAGAAAAACTTAAGGCATTGACAGTAAATGCTCCGGTAGAAATACCTATAGTAAATGAAAGAATAATGATACTATACAATATTAGATGTTTCATAAAATGATTTTTTATCAGGTTGTTTAAGGTTATTGTCAAGCTCAACCCCTCCTATGCTTACATAAAAATTCTATGCGCTGAAGGGAAGAAAAATTACATAATTTTTTATAAAATTAATTATTGTGTGAAAATTATTCTGAGATATTCATTGCTAATATCACTGAACTACCTACTGTCCTGAAAAATTCCGGATCTTCTTCCAAGCCTCTTTCCATCGTATTAACTTTTACATTACGTTGTCTTAGCATATCAATTACATTTTCTTGAACAAATTGAATATCATGTTTTTTATATAGCTTATTTTTATTAAGCTGCTCTATGATAACTTGCTTTTTTTCTTCTGATAAGAGAGGAAGCGCAATGTGTGCCCTTGAGAACGCAAGTCTGCTCAATACCGTAATAGAATGATGGCTTAATCCATAATGACGTTCTCTTCTATCTGAAAAACTAATTCTCGGAACATAAAATGCCATTCCTTTCATAAGGTTAACAGCGTCAATTAAAGCTCCTCCCTCTGCGCCTGAGAATCCAAGCAGAGTATTCGTTCCTACGACGCCCGGACCCGGACTAACGATAGCTATATCACATGTGCATACATACTTGGCAGTCACTAATGCAGAATAAAGATTAACAGCTTCAAAATCACCACCGAAAGACTGTCCTGAGGTAATTGTAGAATCTAATAATTGCTGTCTTTTTAAATCCTTTACTGTCTTGCTAAAACTCAACGGTAAGCATGCACTATCTGTCATAATGTACGAAATTCGAATAGATTCTTTAAGCTGCTTTAATATATGCACTGCCGGTGCAAGCATACTGTGTAAAGGAAGAATAATTACTTTCAACCCCTCTACCGAATATTTATCTTTCAGAGTCTGATGATAAGGACTGTCCTCTTCTTCCACTGCTAAACACCTTATCTGCATTGGCGTATACCTCAACTTGATAATATGCCCCTTCTCAAAATCAAAGTCAGTTCTTCCATTAGAAATGTTGCTAATAACATAGTCATAACCTCCGGTGCCCAAGCTTAGATAGGTGGCATTTGTGTTAACCAGTATCTTATCATTCACTCTTACCGAACCCGTAATACGATTATAGTTTATTGCTTTATGAAATCCATCTTCACTTTTTATTAATATTTCAGTGGTGTTATCATCTTGCTCTATGATTTCATGCACAACAGCAGTTCTGCTTCTAATCAAATCAATCTTCCTTTAAATAATATTCTGTACTAGTTGTGGATATATTGCAGGGACGTATGTCCATACGTCCGGTATTGTATATTTTCGGTTTTCGGCCGTATATCCATACGGCCCTACGTATGATAATATGTTGTACAAAAAATAAAATATGCTGTTAATCAGGATTAACTGTATTTTTTCCCCAGTTCTATTGCCTTTTCCGTACATTTTTCCATTGCATCCATTAAAGAGCTGCGGAACCCACTCTTCTCTAATTGATATACGGCTTGAATAGTTGTTCCTCCCGGAGAACAAACTGTATCTTTTAGTTCTCCAGGGTGCTTACCTGTTTCTATTACCATTTTTGCTGCCCCTGCAACCGATTGAGCAGCTAAATTATAAGCCATATTCCTGGGGATCCCCCTCATAACAGCGGCATCAGCCATCGCTTCAATCATCATATATACATATGCCGGGCTGCTTCCATTGACTGCGACAACTTCATTCATATAATTTTCACTGATGAATTCTACCTTCCCTATGCTTTTGAAGATATCATTTACCAATTCAAATTCATTTTTGGTTACCGGGTGCTCGTAGGTTAACACAGTCATTCCTTCTCCTATTAAAGCGGGTGTATTCGGCATAGTTCTGACTATTTTAACTTCCGTATCAAAAAAGCTTTTTATATACTTTATAGAAATTCCTGCTGCAATGGATACAATAACTTTATTATGTATACTTACAATAGTACTTAATTCCTTTAATACAATACCGTATATATTTGGTTTCACTGCTAGAATAATAATATCACTGTTTTCTACAGTAATCTTATTATTAGTACTAGTATTCACCCCTTCATTCTGCAATATACTTAATTTTCCAATATCCATGTCACTTACATAAATATTGCTCTTATCAACCATTGATGCTTTCAGTAATCCATTCATAATTGCGGTTGCCATATTTCCGGCTCCGATAAAACCGACCTTCATATTACTCAGCTGCATAAAATCCCTCCGATATTTTTTAACATTATCTTACTCTTTTTTTTCCTAAAAGGCAAATAAAAAAGCGCATTAGCGCTGTTTTATTTGGGTATTG
>JBFWMP010000020.1:4943-8622 GCA_050251575.1 Clostridia bacterium | reverse complement strand
AGATCATTTTCTTTTCCTTCTACTTTCACTTGCTTGGCAGCTTCCATTGAATAGATTCTTATCTTTTCGTGAAGTTCCTGACGGTCTCCACCTTTTTTTACTGCATTCATCATAATATTCTCGGTAGCCATAAATGGTAATTCGCGGTTAATATGCTGCTCAATGACTTTAGGATATACCACAAGACCATCTACAACATTCATGTAAATATTTAATACGGCATCTGTTGCGAGAAATGCTTCCGGAATACTGATACGCTTGTTTGCAGAATCATCCAGTGTTCTTTCAAACCACTGTGTAGATGCTGTAATCGCAGGGTTTAAAGAATCAATAATCACATATCGTGCAAGAGAAGATATTCTTTCTGTTCTCATAGGATTTCTCTTATATGCCATAGCAGAAGACCCAATTTGACTTTTCTCAAAAGGTTCTTCAATCTCCTTCAAGTGTTGAAGAAGACGAATATCATTGCTGAATTTATAAGCACTCTGTGCAATTGCACTAAGAACATTTAATACTTGGCTGTCAAGTTTTCTAGGGTAGGTTTGTCCTGAAACTGGGAAAACTTCGGGATAATCCATTTTTTCTGCAATCAATTGGTCTAACCTCTTAACTTTTTCATGATTGCCGTCAAATAACTCCAAAAAGCTTGCTTGTGTGCCTGTAGTTCCTTTAGATCCAAGTAATTTGGCTTTTGAAAGCTGATAATCGACATCTTCCAAATCCATTAATAAGTCCTGAAGCCATAAACAGGCTCTCTTTCCCACAGTAGTAAGCTGTGCAGGTTGAAAATGAGTAAATCCTAAAGTAGGAAGACTCTTATATTCCGCGGCAAAGTTAGCTAGTAATTTAATAGTATTGATTAACTTCCTTTTTATTAGTTTCAACGCCTCAGTCATAATAATAATATCCGTATTATCCCCTACATAACACGATGTTGCACCTAAGTGGATAATTGGCTTAGCTTTAGGACATTGTTCACCATAAGCAAAAACATGCGCCATTACATCATGACGAACCTTCGCTTCTTGTTTTTCAGCAGTTTCATAGTTAATATTATCTTGAAATTTCTTGAGTTCATCAATTTGTTGATCAGTAATATTCAAACCTAGTTCCTTCTCTGCTTCAGCAAGTGCTATCCACAGTTTTCTCCATGTCTTAAACTTCATATCAGGAGAGAAAAGCTCTTGCATCTCTTTACTTGCGTATCTAGAGTTTAAAGGACTTTCATATGTGTTTTTCAAATGTATCTTCCTCCCTAAAAAATTATGAGTAGTGAATTGTGGCTTTAAAACTCTACCCACTACCCACTACCCACCATCCACTATTTACTTATTATAACTCATTCTTTAAAAACTTTTCAATCCTATTTAATCCTTCTACGATATTTTCCATAGAAGTAGCATATGACCATCGTACATAACCTTCTGCACCAAAACCAGAACCCGGAACCAATGCTACATTTCCTTTTTCTAATAAAACTTCTGAAAATTCATCAGAATCATTGATTGTCTTTCCGTAATAGTTCTTACCAAAAGTGCTCTTGATATTCATCATTACATAAAAGGCTCCCTGCGGCTTGGAACATGATAAACCTTCGATACTATTAATTCTATCTACCATATAGTCTCTTCTTTCAACAAAAGCTTTCTTCATCACTTCAATTTCATCCCGAGGACCATCTAAAGCTGCAATAGCAGCAACCTGCGCTATTGAATTTGGATTAGAAGTAGCATGGCTTTGAACATTACTCATAATCTTTGCAATTTCAATATTAGATGCTGTATATCCTATTCTCCACCCTGTCATTGCATAAGTTTTCGAAACACCATTTACAATGATTGTCAAATTCTTGATTTCTTCTCCAAACGAAGCGATGCTTACATGTTCCATACCATCATAAATAAGATGCTCATAGATTTCATCAGATACAATATAGATACTGTTCTTAACAGCAAAGTCAGCAATAGCTTTTAATTCATCCTTTGAATATACCATACCTGTAGGATTGCTAGGGCTATTCATTATTAATGCTTTCGTTTTTGGTGTCAGTACCTTCTTTAAATCATCAATAGTAAATTTAAAGCTGTTTTCTTCAGTAGTTGGAAGAAAAACCGGGACACCATCGGCGAGCTTTACCATTTCAGGATAGCTGACCCAAAACGGAGTCGGAATAATTATCTCATCACCCACATTGCAGATAGCAGTAAAAATATTTACTAATGAATGCTTTGCACCATTGCTGATAACAATTTGATCAGGACTATAGCTGAGTCCATTATCCCTTTGAAATTTTCTGCAAACAGCTTCTTTAAGCTGGGGCATTCCTGCAGCAGCAGTATACTTTGTAAAACCTTCATTAATTGCCTTTATAGCAGCATCCTTAATATGCTGCGGAGTATCAAAATCCGGCTCACCGGCACCAAAACCAACAACATCAATTCCTTTCGCCTTCATGCCCTTAAACTTTGCATCAATTGCAAGAGTAGATGACGGACTAATAGATAATCCCTTTTGGGATAGTTCTAAACTCATAGATATTATACCTCCATTGATATAAACTTAACTAATGCATTATTTTTATTAATAAATTTCATTAATTTATAATCATATAAAATATATTATAATATATCGTATTAAATTGCAAGTAGTTTGTATCAATAATTCATTTTTGAAAAATTTTCTGTATTAATCGAATAGAATTTTCCCCCGCTATCTTTTCCACCTGCTGCTGGCTATAATTCAACCTCAACAGAGAATTAAATAACTCTTCTAATTGTTCTACGCTTTTTATATCTTTTGGAGTAATATCTATTCCGTCAAAATCACATCCCAAGCCAATATTATTTTCCCCACCCAACTCCATAAAATATTCAATATGTCTAACCATATCATAAATATCTGCCTCACCGCATTCATTAAGAAATAACGGATAAATATTGATACCTGCCATCCCTCCATTCTTTATCAATGCTTGGAATTGATCATCTGTCAGATTTCTCTTATGTCGACACAATGATTTGGAATTTGAGTGAGATGCAATAATAGGCTGCTTGCTAAGCTCAATCACATCCCAAAACCCTGCCGGAGATAAATGGGATACATCAATAAGCATCCCTAGTCTGTTCATTTCTTCTACAACTGTTCTTCCAAAACCGGTTAAGCCTCCATTGGTACATTCTTCTCCTACACCATCTGCAATTTGATTCCGACCATTCCAAGTAAGACAAATACTGCGCACGCCTAATTGATATAGCATTCTTAAAACGGACAAATCTCCCTGTAGAGCCTCCCCGCCTTCTATTGAAAGAAAAGCAGCCACCTTTTGATTGTGGACTGCTTCCATCATCTGCTTATAATCTCTTACAAAAGCAATATATTCTTTATTTTTTTCAACCTGTCTGATAAATTCATCGATGATTTGCAAGCTCCTCTTTAATGCATGATGCGGAGAATATTCCGGTGCTATCCAGGCAGCGAATATTTGCACATATCCTTTATACTTCTTCATTCTCTTAATATCCAGGTGTGCATCATTAGAATATAAATCCTGACCAGTTTCCATGAGTTTTGTAATGGTATCGCAGTGTGCATCGAAAATAATGAAATTATTCACGCTAAAACCTCCTTATATTAATAGAGAATCTTGTAGGGAATGGTTTTGCCCATTCCTAAATAC
>JBFWMP010000020.1:0-4843 GCA_050251575.1 Clostridia bacterium | reverse complement strand
GACCAGTTTCCATGAGTTTTGTAATGGTATCGCAGTGTGCATCGAAAATAATGAAATTATTCACGCTAAAACCTCCTTATATTAATAGAGAATCTTGTAGGGAATGGTTTTGCCCATTCCTAAATACTGAATTCTGTCATTCTGAATGAAAAAAAGTGAAATGAAGAATCTTAAAAGTTGCTTAAATGCTAAGATTCTTCGCTACGCTCAGAATGACATTTCGGGGAGTTTTCAACGACATTTGACTTTTTCAGTGGTTTCAGACCGTTCTCTACTATAATTGAAATGCGTCTTTAATTACTCCCACAGATTCGATTACAGGTTTATCACCAACTAATGAACCAATAACTTCTACAATATCAAACCGCACATTAATATCTTCAAGCCTTTTTTGCAAAAGATAATATTGGGCTACCTTAATAATTTTATGTCTTTTATGATAGCTTACGGCTTCTGAAGGAACTCCGAACCGGCAATCTTTGCGGGTTTTCACTTCAATAAATACAATATATTCCCCATCTCTGGCGATGATGTCTATTTCTCCAAATCGACAGCGAAAATTTCTAATCAGAATCTTATATCTGTTTCGAACCAAATATTTAATTGCTTCCTGCTCTCCCACTTCACCAATCTTTTTTCTATACATTGTCATTTGTATTGATTTCTCCTCTTAATTTGCCCGATGACTAACAGTGTTGCCTGTACTCAGAGGGTGAGGCTCCCCCTGAACCCAAGAAGCTTGTTTATCTAACTCACTTACAAATAATAAAATCTGCGCAACAACCTCATATAGTTCCGCAGGTATTTCTTCACCAATCTGAAGCATATTCAATATATGAGCCAGTTTAGGATCATTATGAACAGGAATATGATTTTCTTCTGCTTTGTTAATAATATTTTCAGCTACTACTCCTTTACCGGTGGCAATAATTCTTGGTGCCTTGTCTCCACTCGAAGGATCGTATTTAATGGCAGCTGCTTTCTTTAATATGTTTTTATTTTTAGCCATTTTTCACACCCTCATATCAAAGGAATATTTTTTATCATGCCGATTTTTAGTTTGTCTGATATTGATTAGATCTGTTCTTTCCTCAATTTCTTTATAATTTACTTTAACAAGCTTATAACCATAAACATCTAACAAATTGTATAAATGTGTAACGTTTTTCTTAATAAATTGTAATGTCTCTTTTTCATCTGTTTGAAAAAGACATTCCAAATTTTTATTTGTTACGTTAATTAACGCTTCTACAAGTCCAAGATTCGCTGTATCTAATGAAACAAATATTGAAGTATTGGCAGGATCAATTTTCTTTTTATTCTTTCCATCCTTAAATATATATAACTCAACGGTACTATCATAATGATTGATATTAATAGGAATATGAATCAAATGGTAAAAACGGCTTATTTGATTCATAAAATTCAAACTTTCTTCAATTTCAGTCACTATACTTGTTAGTTGCCTGGATTCATCTGTATCAGCAGCGATATTGCAAGATAATAGGTTTTTCAGTACTTCCCTAATCTCCTTCACTACTTTTTCTCCGTTAATCTGTTCAGGTAATTTTTCTGCACAAGTCTTATCTATCACCTTAAAGAGATTCTTAACATTCCTGTGTATATTTTCAAGTTCAGTTTTGAGTTCAGTTCCGGTATGAGTATCAAGTTCTAGCTTATTATCAATTATTATATTTTTAGAAATAGCATTTTGTTCAGGGATACTCTTTTTAGGAATGCTTTGAATACTTTTTGCCATAGAACTCTTTGGAATATCTTCAGATACTATATGCTCATATTTAAAGCCTATTTGATTTTGATTCATTTTTATTTCGCTTCTATTGATACTATCCTCTTTATTGATATTACCGGCAGAGATATTCTTTTGATTAATATTATTGTATTCAGTACTATTATTATCTACCGTATCATTTTTTTGTGGCGATTGCATTTTATTATTTACAACTGAATTCAGATTTCTGTCTGATTCAATTTTAGATACTGTTTCCACCAACTGCCCTAAATGAGTAATAAGCTTTTCAAGATTTTGTCCCAGCATTTGCTTATGCTGGGAAAGCTGATCGATTGAATTAATATTTTTTGAATTTACGGGTATAGAATTCCCCATTAAAAATGTTAACTTATCCACTGTTGAATTGCTAAATTTACTTAGCAGTTTTATTGTATCTTGAAAACTTTCTTTCGTTAAAGTGAGATCATTTTTTAGCATTTCGCGTCCAACCTGTATGCTTTTTAAATCAGGTGCAATATTTAGAGATAAAAGCTTGTCTTTAATATTAGCATCCTTCAAGTTTTCACCCATATCTCCATTAACAATTTCAACAAACACCTGTGATTCATCCCTTGTCCTAATAGATAAATCTAAAAAATCACCGATATTCACTTCAAGCGGCACCATACTTGCTGCGCTGATAATACTTCCATCAGGCAGGCGTAGTGAAAGTGCCTTTGAGGAAATACCTGTAATCTGTACATGTAAGACATCACCGATATCAGCGTTTTTTAACAAGTTGCTGATGTTTATCACATTTAATTGTTGTGAGCCTGTAAGTCCATTTATTTTCATCTTTTATCACCATTAAACATTAATGAATTTTGAAGTAAAACTTCTTCTATGGATAGGGCACAATCCAAATTTTTTTATTGAATCTATATGTTCTTTAGTACCATAACCTTTATGAGAAGCAAATCCATACTGCGGATAAATCTTGTCATATTCTCTTATATACCGATCTCTTGAGACTTTTGCCAAAATAGAGGCGGCAGCGATGGAGATGCTCAAACTATCACCCTTCACAATGCACTGATGCTGAATATTCATTTCTTTTACATCATCACCATCAATTAAAACAAATTGAGGTAAGATATCTAAGCCTTGAACTGCCTTCCCCATTGCTTTGAAAGCAGCATTCCGGATATTAATCTCATCAATTTCTTCACCAGTGACACTGGCAACATTATAGTATTCTGCCTTTTCTATAATTTCTTTGAATATTTCTTCTCTTTTTGCTTCACTCAGTTTTTTTGAATCATTAATTCCTTTAATAATGGTGCCTGGTTTCAGAATAACTGCAGCCGCAAATACCGAACCTGCAAGCGGACCACGGCCGGCTTCATCTACACCTGCAATATATTGTAAACCTTGTCGGTAAAGCTGCTCTTCAAACCTATAAAGCTGTTTGATTCGTTCCAGTTCCCGATAGTGTTTTTCAATCCTGTTGTTATATTTTGTTACAAGCTTAAGTACAGTAGAGCGTGCACTGCTTTTTAGAATAGGCATTTCTTTTTCCAGAGCATCAATCTCTAAAGTATCTAAATATGTATTAATCGCTTTAGCATTCATACTTGAATAGTCCATTAGCTTTTACCTCCAAGCTCCAAGCTCCGAGCTCCAAGCCTGAATCATAGACTTGTCAGTCAGAGTGGAAGCATTCATTAATACTTCTTTATAATATTCATTCTATATATTATATCGGAAATCCTGCCCTATTTCTACAAAAAAAATGAACTGCTTATTTCTAAGCAGTTCTTACATTTATGAGGGTCTTTTCAAAATATTAAAATTAATATTTTAGTTTAATCATCTTAAATATTCCATGGAGGACATCCCTGCCATGTCTGAGACCATTTTTCTTTTGAAAATCAGCCCTTAAATTGGGAAATGTACTGTCGTACACCCTTATAAATCATTGAAGTATCTGAATTCATTACGATAAAATTAATACCCTTTTGATTATAATACTTAGCCTGTTCGCCATCTGCTGCAAGGATTCCTACTTGCTTACCACTCTTAGTGGTTTTTTCTATAATTACCTCGATTGCTTTTTGTACTATATCGTGAGAAGGATTTCCTGTAACACCTAGTGCTTGAGATAAGTCATAGGGTCCGATAAAGATAACGTCTATTCCTTCTATTTTTACCATTTCATCAAGATTGTCTAAAGCTTCTTTTGTTTCACAGTAACAAATAGTCATAATATTTTCATTAGCCTTCATTGCATATTCAGCAGGAGGAATAATACCATATCCTGCCGCTCTCTGACTTGCAGTATAGCCCCTGTTCCCTTCAGGCTTATACTTTGAACTCATCGCTGCTGACTTAGCATCTGCTACTGTATTGATAGCCGGTACCTGTACACCCAACGCACCGCTGTCAAGAGCCTGGAGTATCTGATTAGGATCACTTTCTCTTACTCTTATAATACAAGGTACATCATAGATTTCTGACGCTCTGACCAAATTAACCATGGTTTCCTTGCTCATGGATGTATGTTCATTATCTACTATAACAAAATCCAAACCACTCATACATAATACTTCCATTGATGCAGGGTCGGTGATTTTAACGAATGTACCTAAAGCCGTTTTCCCCTCTTTAATCATCTTTTTTACTTTATTTTCTCTAATCATATCTGTGTTCTCCTTTAATATTGTATTTTATGCTTTTCCTTTACTCTTATCCTCAAACCACTGAGCTACATAAGTATAATTCTTATCATCATTTTCTCCGTCATTGCTGGCAGCGCAAAGCATGGAATAAACCATATCTGCCAGTGGTGTTTCAGTATCCTGTGCTCTCGCACTGTCAATAAATAATCCAACATCCTTTTTCATCAGACCCAACTTGAAACCGGGTACATGATTTTTAGTTAAAAAGTATTTTGGCACATTGTTTTTTGAAACCCATGATGCTCCGGAGCTATTATTAATAACATCCCATAATAGGGTTGTATCAAGACCTTTCTTTTCGGCAATATACATTACTTCTGATGCAATACAGGTATTGGCGGCATTCAATATTTGATTTAACATTTTAACATCC
>JBFWMP010000019.1:0-30730 GCA_050251575.1 Clostridia bacterium | reverse complement strand
CATAATTTATTTGTATATTTTCTTTAGTAATATAAAAATTTATCTGAATTGTTTGCTTCTCAGCGGTATCTATAGCAAATGTTGCAAAGGTTACATAAGGGTCTCCCGGTACAGCAAGAATAGAATCTTGAAAAGAATGACCTCTGTATTGCAGGATCTTTATTACATCATTTATACCAAGGTTGTTCACTTTATCAGAAATTGCTTCATTAAGCAGCCGGTGAGCCTTATTCAATCTGAATGAGGAAGTGCTGCCGGCTTCTTCCAAGCTTTTCTCAGAGTAAATTTGTTGATGGATATAGTGATTGGTATGAGAATATACATCATGAATATCCTGTATACTAATACTATCAGCAGTCACTTCAACAGAGACAGCAGTATGTGTATTGGTATCTAATACAATGGCATGATAACCGGATGCACGGTCAGGGAGGCTGCATCGTTCAATAAAGTCTGGAATGGAGCGGGCTTCACTTATATGCCGTTGTGCCAGATACCGCGGGATCCCTTCTGGATTAATTTTCACAGGGCGACAGTAATTAATGATTTTTATAATACCATGACTGTTCCAGCTAAAACCATTTCCAAAAGGCATTGTATGAAAATCACTGGTTACAAACCAGCCTGATTCTGTACTGCATTTAGTGATACAACTATTTTCTATCGTAAAGTTATCGTCTTCATTATGAGCCAATAAGATAGAACCATTTGGTCTTTTATATACGACAGAAGTACAGCCTGTTCCTTCACCAAGAATTTCCGCACACATCATTAGAAAATAGGTATCCTGACATATATCAGCGCCATCTGCTCTCCCACATATTTCTTGATAATAGGAAGGAAAAGTATTGATTACTTTTTTTCGGACCCTGTTCATTTGTTGATATAGCGCAGGAGTTTTTAGCATCTTTAAATATTTAGGTGTTATCAATCCAAGAGAGTCCTTAAACATCCTACCGGCAGCTTTACCCCTTTCATAGGGACTTCCGCTTACTTCTATAAAACGTATGCTATTTTTCATGTTTAACCTCACCTAATTTAATATATAAAAATTATACTAGATTTTTATAAGCAATTCTATATAAACAATATGGTATTATTTTGGCAGAAATGTTAGCATGACCAATATAAATGTTATAATGATATTTATGTATAGTTCTTGCGCCAAACAGAGAATAAGAAAATAATAAATGAAGCTGCACATAAGCAGTATTTACAGTGAATATAATGTAATCAGCGGCATAGCGTTATCGGAGCTATATCTGATGTTTAGATTATGTAACGGTTTCAAACTATGCTTTTAGTTTTTGCATATTATTTTGTATGTGAGGGGGAGGTAAATGAAAAAGAAAAGGTATATGGTAGGCATAGGCTTTTTGGCAGCCTTAATGCTCGCTGTTTCATGTTCCCAATACGCTAAAGAACCCGGTCTTATAGAGGAGCTTTCGGGATTGGGACGGTACCCGGCTTCTGAGAGTTCTATTAAAACAAGTCAATGGGGTTATATTAATGTTGCAGGTAATTTTGTTATACAGCCTAAGTTTGATAGGACGGAAGATTTTCAGAAAAATGGTTTGGCGATTGTTACAGTTGGTGAATATCAAGGTGTAATAGACAAAGATGGTCAATATGTAGTAGAGCCGAAATATGGATTTATCAACCAATATTCGGAAGGGCTGGCTGTAGTATGGAATGAAGAAGGCTATAAAGTACTTAACGAAAATGGGCAAGTTGTTTTTGAATCGCCAAGTCATATACAGAATTTTAAAAACGGAAGGGCGGTTATAAGCAAGCAAGTCAGCGATGAAAAGTACTTGTATGGCTATATTGATAAGAACGGTGAAAAAGTGATTGAACTCCAGTATGAACATGCCGATTCTTTTGTAGAAGATAAAGCATTAGTAAAACTTGACGAAGGACCATTTGCGTTAATTGATTCAAATGGCAAAGTCATTAATCAATATGATAACTTTTATCACGTAAATAATTTAAGTGAAGGTTTGATGACGTTTGAAGAAAAAGAAGATAGTAAAACAGGATATATAAATGAAAAAGGAGAGGTGGTTATTCCTGCAAGATTCTCATGGGGGGATGAATTTAACAATGGCTTAGCGGTGGTGAATCTTTCTGAAAATTATTTTGATAAAACAAGCGGAGTAATTAATAAAGAAGGAGAGTACATTCTTGAGCCAGAGTATATTGAGGTGCGTATGCTGGGACAAGGCCGCATTGCTGCCGGTGTGCCAATAGATGGTGAAAATCCGCCGAAGGGCTCTAAGTATGCTCTTGCAAGCAGAGAAGGAAAATTACTCACAGGCTTTGATTACTATTATATTTATGATTTTCATCAAGGGTTGGCGTCAGTATATGATGGTACGTATACTTACTTTATAGATTTGAAGGGTAAGAAGCAGAAGGAATTGCCGATAGTAAAAGGAAATGGTCAACTATCTCTTGTTGGAGAGCTAATTAAAGCAGATGTTGATAATAGAATCTCCTATTATAACAAAAAAGGAGAACAGGTTTGGAAGTGGGGTGATACTTATATGTTAGCCGACGGAACCATGGTAAAAGAAGAAAAATATCGGCCTAACAGGAGTCTGCTTATTTATTATCCTCAACTCAGCGATATGAAGGAAAAATCTGTGCAAAAGGAAGTAAATAAAAGGCTTAAAGAAATTTTTATTCCGGAGCAATACAGAGATGTTAAAAGTGATGAGGATCTTGATTATAACTATGAAGGAGATTTCAATGTAAAGTTTAGTAAAAATCAGCTTCTCAATATTGAGATGGGGGGATATGATTTTCCCTATGGGGCAGCACATGGAATGCCGATCAGAGAGTATATTCATATAGATACTGGTACCGGAGCATTTTATCAACTGCAGGATTTATTTAAGAAGGATAGCGACTATGTTAAAAGGCTAAGTGAAGTTATTGAAAAACAAATTGAAGAGCATGGGGAAGAGATGTGGGTTTGGAAGGATGATTATAAAGGAATAGCCCCTGACCAGTCATTTGCCATACTGGAAAATACGCTGCAGATATACTTCTATCCTTATGAGATTGCACCTTATGCTGCCGGATTCCCTACATTTACTATTCCTTACCAAGAAGTTATGGATATCATTGATACGCAAGGAGATTTGTGGAAGGCGTTTCATTAGCAATGGACATCTCTTTTGTTTTTTGATATGATGAGGAGAATAAAAAACAAAGGAGAGTTCATATTGTCAGATAAAAAGGTTTTAGCGGTCGTAAATGGAAAAGAAATTACACAGAGTGATGTAGAAATGCTTCTAAGAAGTATAGATCCTCAAAGAGCAGCACAATTTTATACTGAAGAAGGAAAAAAGACATTACTTGAAGAGTTAGTAAATCAAGAGCTATTTTATTTTGATGCTTTAGAACAAGGCTTGGAAAAGGAAGAAGTTTTCAAAGCAGAGATAGAAAGGCTAAAAAATAATTTATTAAAAGAATATTCAATAACAAGATTATTAAATACGATAAAAGTAGAAGAAAGTTACGTAGCTCAATATTACGATGAAAATAAAGAGCAGTTTGAAAAGCCGGAAAGTATAAGCGCCAGCCACATATTAGTAGAAGATGAACTTCAAGCACATAAGGTTGTTGGTGAAATCAATAGAGGTTTTTCTTTTGAAGATGCAGCCAAACAATATTCCAGTTGTCCTTCCAATGCTAAAGGCGGGGATTTGGGCTATTTCACGAAAGGACAGATGGTACCTGAATTTGAAGAAGCGGCATTTGCAATGAATATAGGAGAAATCAGTAAGCCGGTAAGTACGCAGTTCGGATACCATATTATTAAGCTTACAGATAGAAAAGAAGGTGCGTCCAGTTCCTTTGATGAAGTAAAAAATCAGCTTACACAGCAGCTCACGATGATGAAGCAGAATGAAGTCTATAAAAATAAATGTAATGAGCTTAAAAAGAAATATGAAGTAAAAATAAATTCATAAAGATGTATAAAATAAACTGCTGATAATTATAATTATCGGCAGTTTATTTTATCAATTATACCGAACATATGTTTGATTTTTTAATAAATTTGTGGTAATATTTCCATATAAGCTTATTGGAGGTAATTACCATGGAGGTTCTGACTAAATTACAGATATTAGCGGATGCGGCAAAGTATGATGTATCCTGTTCTTCCAGTGGAAGTTCACGAAAAAACACACAATCAGGATTAGGAAATGCACATTTGGCAGGAATTTGCCATAGCTGGTCAGCAGATGGCAGGTGTATCTCACTACTAAAAATACTTTTTACTAATTATTGTGTCTATGACTGCGCATATTGTGTGAATAGGGTGACGAATGATGTGCCGCGAGCAATTTTTACTCCTGAAGAGGTAGCAGATTTAACTACTAACTTTTATAAGAGGAACTATATAGAGGGTCTGTTTTTAAGCTCTGCGGTGTATAAAAATCCTAATTACACCATGGAACTTCTAACGAAAACAGTGAGAAAGTTAAGAGAAGACTATCGGTTCAATGGATATATCCATTTGAAAGGGATTCCCGGTGCAGATTTACAACTTATTAATGAGGCAGGTAAGTATGCAGACCGTCTAAGTGTAAATATCGAGCTTCCTACCCAGCAAGGACTTCAATTGCTTGCACCCCAAAAAAGCAAGGAATCCATTATTAAACCTATGGACTTTATCCATTCTAAAATTGGAGAGAAAGCAGAAGAAAAGAAGCACTTTAAAAAGGCACCTTCCTTCGTTCCGGCGGGACAGACCACTCAACTGATTGTTGGAGCTACACCTGATCATGATATGAAAATATTGAAACTGTCGGAAGGGCTGTACAAGCGTTTTTTAATGAAAAGAGTATATTATTCTGCGTATATGCCCGTAACAAGTGGTACTAATCTTCCTGCTATTACGACCAAGCCGCCATTATTGAGGGAACACCGACTGTATCAAGCTGATTGGTTATTAAGATTTTATGGTTTTACTGCCAATGAACTATTAAATGAAAGCAAGCCGGATTTTGATATAGAACTTGACCCTAAATCTGATTGGGCGTTAAGAAGTTTTGAACAGTTTCCTATAGAAGTGAATCGTGCTGATTATGAAATGCTCTTGCGCGTTCCGGGAATAGGGGTGCGTTCGGCTCAAAAGATTGTATGTGCACGAAGGGTGCATCCCTTATCTTATGATGGGCTGAAAAAAATCGGAGTAGTGCTCAAAAGGGCAAAGCACTTTATTACATGTCAGGGTAAGTTCTATGGAGAAGTGGGATTAAATGATAGATTGATTCGGCAATGTTTGATAGAAAAGAAGCCTGAAAAGGTTCAAGTACCACAGATGCAGCAAATTTCCATATTCTCTCTGCTCTTAGATCAACCAGAACCTTCTGACGTATTTTCTAGCATTACGGGGGAATTATAATGATAAGCTATATTTATGATAATACCTTTGAAGGCTTATTGACAGCAATATATGAAGCCTATTACAGAAGGCAGGTGCCGGAGGAAATTGTGCCGGAAGAAGGTTTTCAAGAGAAACTGTTTTGTCAGAATATCTATATTGAAACTGATGAGCAAAAAGCGGATAAGGTATATCAATCTATTAAAAAAAAGATTTCTCCTCAGGCGTTACAGCATGTATTTTATGTTTTTCTCTCAGAGATGGATGGAGCAGAGACATGGATCTATCAATACCTTAAGTTTGGATGGGAAGTGGGTAGAAAGATTGATTTTTATGAAGTCGATGATCGGGTATTAAGGATTCATAAAATTAGCCGAAAGGTAGGAGGTGAGTGTCATCGTTTGCTAGGACTGGTACGTTTCAGGCTTTTATCGGGAGAAATTTATTATGCTCCAATTGAACCGGATAATAATATTGTGGCATTATTAGCTCCGCATTTTACAAAGCGATTTGCAGCACAAAATTGGATACTGCATGATGTGAAAAGGGGAATAGCTGCGGTTTACAATAAAGAAGAATGGATTATTACGGAGCTTAATATTGATCAAACATTAAAGCTTGAAGAAAAGGAGCTTTTTTATCAGCAGCTTTGGAAACAGTATTTTCATTCTATTGCAATTGAGGACAGAGTGAATCCACGCCTGCAGAAGCGATGTATGCCGATGAGATATTGGAAATACCTCATCGAAAAAATATAAAAAATAGGTGTACTATAATTTTTTATTTATGATATAATTATTATGTTTATTAAATAACAAAGTAGCCACATATAGATAGGTTGCTTGAAGGGAGAATACTATGAGTAATGAAATGAATGCAAAAGAGTACGTAGCTGGCTTGATGGACAGAGCCAGAAAAGCACAGGAAATCGCTGAATCCTTTACACAAGAAAAAGTTGATGAATTAGTGAAGGCTATTGCCTGGGCTGCAGTAAAACAAGAAAATGCAGAAGAGGTAGCTAAACTTGCGGTAGAAGAATCTCAACTCGGAAATTATGAGGGAAAGCTGACAAAGCTTACGAAAAAGGTAAGAGGCATGCTTAGAGATATTAAGGATCAGAAAACTGTAGGCGTGATTGAGATAGATGAAAGCAAGGGTCTTATGAAGATAGCAAAGCCGATTGGTGTTATAGGAGCATTAGCGCCATGTACCAATCCTGAAGCTACTCCTGTAGCAAAATCTATGTTTGCAATAAAGGGGAGAAATGCAATTGTTATTTCTCCTCATCCGAGAACAAAGAAGACCAATAAGAGAATGGTAGATTTAATGAGGCAAGCGCTTAAAAAGCACGGTGCTCCTGAAGATTTGATTATTGCAGTAGACGATCCGACTTTAGATATAAGCAATGAAGTAATGAAGCAGTGTGACTTAATTGTAGCTACCGGTGGATCACCGATGGTAAAGTCTGCTTATAGTTCCGGTACTCCAGCTTACGGAGTAGGCGCCGGGAATGCGGTTATAGTGGTTGATGAGACAGCAGATATCAAGGATGCCGCTCACAAGATTATGTTAAGTAAAACCTTTGACTATGCTACAAGCTGTTCTGCTGATAACTCTCTTGTTATCCAGGAGGGTATCTATGATCAGTTGATACAAGCATTAAAGGAAGAAGGCGGATACTTAACAAGTTCGCAAGAAAAAGAAAAAGTTCAAGCTGCATTGTGGGTAGACGGGCATCTGAATCGTGAAGTTATTGCTCAATCTGCACAAAAAATTGCACAGGTAGCCAAGTTGGATATTGGACAAGACAGAACATTTATCATGGTAGAAGAACAGGGTATGGGTAAGGATTATCCTTTCTCGGGTGAGAAGCTTTCGGTTGTATTAACTTTGTATAAATATACT
Source organism: Clostridia bacterium (assembly GCA_050251575.1). Lineage (GTDB taxonomy): Bacteria > Bacillota > Clostridia > SK-Y3 > SK-Y3 > X23. The sequence goes on along the minus strand of JBFWMP010000019.1, from coordinate 23,424 downwards.
ACATTTGACCAAGCAGTAGAGATAGTAAACAAAATTACACAATTCCAGGGCAGCGGACATTCCTGCGGTATTCATTCCAATAATGATGAACATATTCTTGAACTAGGTTTAAAAACCAAGGTAAGCAGAATCATGGTGAGACAATCGCAATGTTATGGAAATACGGGAGACTGGGTCAACGGTATGCCATTTACTATGACATTAGGATGCGGAACATGGGGAGGAAATATTGCTTCGGAGAATATTACATGGAAGCATTTTATCAATACTACATGGGTCGCTTCACCTATTGAACCTGTTATTCCTACAGATGAAGAGTTGTTTGGGGATGTTATGAGAAAGTAAGTTTTTTAGATATAGCAGAAATACTAGTATTTATAAGAGCTGGTGAAAGTTTTACTACTTTCTGCCGGCTCTTATTTTATTAGTCATATTTCTGATATAGGAATAGGGAATATAACCCAATACGATGAGAATTAACAAAAAGACTAATAGCCCCGTAATAGCAGCAATAATCAGTGAATAAATATAAAACATGCCGCAAGAAGTCAGCGAAACATATGAATCATAAACCAGTGCTCCCATTACTGATGCGGCTAGGATAGGTTTTCCAAACCATTTTATCCATCTGATTTTTATCTTGGCAATATGGATAACTGTAAAGAAGTTAAGAGAAGAAACAATGATGCTGCTTAATATAAATCCTATAATGAATCCGTAAATACCGAAACCGGGACGTGCAACAAGAAAATAGGTGCATAGAATTTGAATAGAACCGCCTATAATAAAATGCACTGCTGCGCGATTCTGTTTCCCCAAGCCATTCAAGGTGCTTCCTAAGGTATGCTGAAGGCAGAAGAAGATAATAAAGCATGACAAGGGAACAAGGTATTTGCCTACGTCAGGCTGATTGTATATCGCTATCCCTATAGGGTGTGCCAAAGGGACTAGTAACGCCATACATGGGAAGGCTGTTAAGCAGGTGATCAGGATACTCTTAGAAATCTTATCATTAATATTTACCCAGTTTTTCAAAGCAACACTTTCAGAAATGTTAGGGATAATGACAACAGATAACGCGCTGGTCAAAGTAAAAGGGAAAAAGAGCAGTGGTAATACCATACCGGATATAATCCCAAAGGTGCTTATCGCTTGATGATTGTTCATCCCACTTGTCATGAGTCTTTGGGGTATCAATATGGAATTGGCAGCCATCATCACAGAGGATATAAGGCGGGTAAAAGTAACAGGAAATGCAATGGCTAAAATGTTTTTTATTAAAGATACGGATGACTGACTAGTATGTTTGAACCCAGTAGATTGTTTTGAATGATAATAGCAATAATGCAGATATAGAAGGCTGGCTAATTCGCCGATTACCATGCCAAATGTTACGACAGCTGCAGATATTTCAATATTCAAAGGCGGAAGCCATAGTAGTAAAGCCAGTACCAGTCCCATTCTAACGATTTGTTCAATGATTTCAGCCAAAGCGGATGGATGAATATCCTTTAAACCATAAAAGTAGCCTTTAAGCACGGCACCAAGTGCAATAATGATGATACAAGGCGTAAAAATAAAAAGTGAAGGAATGGTTCGCATATCCTTTAATATATTCCCTGCGACACTATCCATACTGAGATATAAGATGCAGGTTATACAAAGGGATATGGATGCTGCAAGGGATAAAGAAATAACTAAGGTCTTTTTAATTCCACTTATATTGTTTACAGCTTTTTGCTGCGCTATCAAACGGGAAACAGCGGTAGGAATACCGGAGGCGGTCAACGTAATGCTTACCATATAAAGCGGAGAGATAAGCTGTACAAGGCCCATGCCCTCTGCACCGATAAATCTGCTTAAAAATACACGATATATAAATCCTAACATACGGACAAAAAAATTAGCAGCGGTCAGCACAAATGTACCATATAGTAAAGATTTTGTATTTATTTTCAATAAAAACGCCCCCATTAAAAGGTTTCTTAACTTATTTTATTCATATAAAGGAATAGGTAGAAGGATAAATTTTCCTTGAAATAATGAGGTGGAAATAATACAATAGTAATATATTCAAATAAGGAGTGGAATAATGAAAAAAAGTATATTAGGCAGAACAGGAATGGAAGTCACAGAATTGTGTTTTGGAGCCCTTCCCATGGGACCATTGCAGAAAAACCTATCCATAGAAGAATGTACGGAAATTGTAGTGGCAGCACTTGAAAAAGGAATTAATTTTATTGATACCGCTCAGGTGTATCGTGTATATGAGTCTATAGGAAGAGCACTGCAAAGAGTAGAACAAAGGCCTATTATTGCAACAAAGTCGGCAGCAAGAACGTATGAAGATATGCAGCAAGCAGTAGAAGAGGCTTTGGAAATGATGGGTATAGAATATATTGACATATTTCATTTGCATGGGTCAAGGAATGGTGTAGAAATCTTTGATACCCATAAGGAAGCTCTCCGCTGTCTTTTAGATAATAAGAAAAAGGGAATTATAAAAGCGGTAGGTATTAGCACTCACTCCGCAGCGGTTACAAAAGTAGCTTCTGAAAGAGAAGAGATTGATGTAGTTTTTCCTATTATTAATATAAAGGGAAAAGGTATCATGGATGGTTCTATTACTGAGATGCAAGATGCGATTGCAGCATGTGCCGAAAAAGAAAAAGGAGTCTATCTGATGAAGGTATTAGCCGGAGGGTCACTGGTGAGTGATTACCATAAGGCGTTATCATTTGCACGTTCTATTTCAGGATATGCTTCTATTGCATTAGGGATGGTCAGTGTTCAGGAAGTTAAATATAATGTGGATTACTTTAATGCTGAAGATGTGGATACAGTGAAGCTGCCTTCGATTAAAGAGTTTAAGAAAGAATTCAAGGTCATAAAGCATATTTGTAAAAACTGCGGTACTTGCGTTATTACCTGTCCAAACAAAGCCATTACAATCAAAGAAAATGTTGCCGTCATTCAGCAGGATGCTTGTCTGCAATGTGGCTATTGTGTGGGCGCATGTAAGGAATTTGCTATTAGGATGGTTTAAGAAGCTCCGGAAGTCTCCATATCCATTCAAAAATAAAAAGGGCGACACACTGTGTCGCCCTTTAGCTATCTGCTATCTATTTTTTTCTCCACCAGGAGTATCATTTTTACCCACTTTTGAAATAGAATCTCTCATTTGTGTATCAGCAACAATGTTTTGCATATTGTAATAATCCATTACGCCTAGCTTACCTTCTCTTAAAGCAGCTGACATAGCTTTTGGCACTTCTGCTTCAGCTTCCACAACCTTTGCTCTCATCTCCTGAACAGAGGCTTTCATTTCTTGCTCTCTTGCAACAGCCATCGCTCTTCTCTCTTCCGCTTTTGCCTGTGCAATACGTTTGTCTGCTTCTGCTTGGTCTGTTTGTAATTGAGCACCAATATTTCTGCCTACATCGATATCCGCGATATCAATGGATAAGATTTCAAAAGCAGTACCGGCATCAAGACCCTTGCTCAATACAGTTTTGGAAATCATATCGGGATTTTCAAGTACCTGCTTATGTGTTTCTGCACTACCTACGGTAGTAACAATGCCTTCGCCGACACGGGCAATAATTGTTTCTTCTCCAGCGCCACCTACCAAGCGGTCAATATTAGCTCGTACAGTTACCCTTGCTTTAGCACGGAGTTCAATACCATCCTTAGCAATAGCAGCTACTATCGGAGTCTCGATGACTTTTGGATTAACACTCATTTGTACTGCTTGGAGGACATCTCGACCTGCCAAGTCAATAGCGGCAGCTCTTTCAAACTCAAGAGGAATATTTGCTCTTTGTGCAGCGATAAGAGCATTTACCACTCTGTCAACGTTACCTCCTGCCAGATAATGTGCCTCAAGTTTGTTAGCAGAGACATCAAGACCTGCCTTTATTGCTTTGATCATAGGATTTACAATCCTTGACGGGACAACCCTTCTCAGGCGCATGCCAATCAAAGTAAAGATACCGATATTTACGTTTGCCGCTAATGCAGAAATCCACAGACCGATGGGAATAAAGCTAAAGAATAGGGACAAAACAATAATCGCCAGAACTAGTAAAATAACAATAACAATAAAATCCATAAATAGTCTCCTCTCATAGTGATTTGAAATACTACTCTATTTCTCTGACCACAATTCGTGGTCCGGAAATCTTAATTACTTTTACTTTTGTATCTTTTGTAATGAAGGATGATTCTGATACAGCATCTAATTTTATTCCATCAAAGTCTACTGAACCCGAAGGACGGAGATTAGTTGCAGTAATTCCTTCTTTATTAATAAAAGAGTCAAGAGCTTCTGTACTGATATATCCTGATTCCTTTTTCATTGAATCGGATAGAATAAGTGATTTAGATAAATGACCTTTTGTAGCCGAACGCAATATTACTGCAACGGCAATACCTAAAATAGCAAGGATGATGATAATCATAATGAATGCTTGAAATAATGTTTTAGCAGTCATGACCACTCCAAGAAGAAGCAAAACAATACCGCTGATTCCCGGAACCCCAAAGCCCGGTGCAAGCATTTCTATCAATATCAATCCTATGCCTAGAGCAAAGCAAAGAATAGGTATCCAGCCGGTGTCAGCAACAAGATTCGTTAAATCCATAAAAAGTTCCATAAGTTTACCCCCCATAAATTAGAATAACCTATTCGATATTTTTAATACTTTTTAAGTTCTTTATTATTGTTTGTTGAATGTCTACCGTTATTATACTATAATATCATATAAAAAAGAAGTGTTATTACCTTATTCTATATAATAGTCTGTAAATACATAATAAGATGCAGAAAAAGGGCATTAATGACAAGGAGAATATCTGTGAAAATTGTTACGAGAGTAATACAACTATTTTTAGGGCTTTTTTTATTTGCAGTAGGCATTGTGATGACAATAAATGCAAACTTTGGACTTGCACCTTGGGATGTCTTCCACCAAGGAATTTCAGCAAAGACCAATATTACACTGGGACAGGTAAGCATTATAGCAGGAATTATTCTCATAATAATAAATTCCTTCTTAGGTGAAAGAACGGGGTGGGGAACATTAGCCAACATGTTATTTGTTGGTTTGTTTTTAGATTTCTTAATGCTTAACAAGTTCATTCCAACTTTTACCCATGAGTTGCCAAGATTTTTGATGTTATTGGCAGGAATGTTTATCATAGGAGTAGGGAGTTATTTTTATTTAAGAGTGGGGCTTGGCTCAGGTCCTAGAGATGGATTGATGATTGCACTGACAAAGAAGACACAAAAATCGGTCGGATTCATCAGAAATGTTATCGAATCAGGGGTACTTATATTAGGTTATCTTCTCGGAGGATATATCGGCATAGGAACTTTAGTAGTAGCACTAACCATAGGATATTTTATACAGTTTGCATTTAAAATATTTCATTTTAATGTAAGTGAAGTGAAGCACAGATTTATTGATGAAGATATTAAATGGTTATTGAGAAGATTGGTGAAATCGGGAAAAACTAAAACAGATAGTCCTTGATATGGAAACCACTGATAAAGTCAAATAATATGAAAAAATCCAAGAATGTCATTCTGAGCGGAGCGAAGAATCTTAGTATCTAAGCAGCTTTTAAGATTCTTCATTTCATTCAGAATGACACAAATCTGGACTTTTTCAGTGGTCTCGATATAATGGGATACAGCGTATTTAACTAAGAAAATTAATGATATTGACAGGGCAAGATGAAAGTACTATAATTTACAAGTTAAGTATTCATAAAAAGGCAAACTTATTGAAAAGTAAGGACGCAAAGCTATGGGTCTAAGGTGTTATATCAAGAGCGCTACGATAGCCAGGCTGCCAAAGTATTATATTTATTTTATTTACACATTGCTTTGACAGCCGTAGCTTTTTTTATGCTACGGTTTTTTTATTTGATAGAAGAAGTACAAATTGGCAGTTGGGGGGGATATATATGCGTTTAGTGCCGGTGAATTGCGTGAAAGAAAATTGCACTTTAGGTAAAACACTTTATGATATAGATGGAAGAGTTCTTTTGAAACAGGGGACGATTCTTCATGATTCATTACTAAAAAGAGTTACAGACAGTGGGATACAGACAATTTATATCAATGATGAATATAGCAATAACGAGATAGAAGATATCATCAAGCCTGAAATAAAAAATAAAGCAGTGAAAACTATAAAAAATGCATTTGAGGATTTTCAGAAAAATATAGAATCTTCAAAGATTGAGACGAGTACTGTCAGTAAGAGGCAGCTACATACAAAAAAACAACTTAAAATAGAAGAAATAAGTCAGATATCAAAAAGTATAGTGGAAGAAGTGCTAACCAATAAGAGTACCCTCATCAGTCTTGTTGATATTAAAAGCATGGATAACTATACATATGAACATTGTGTAAATGTTGCGATTCTATCACTGGTTTTGGGTGTAGAGTTTGGTCTGAAACATAAAGAACTTAATGAATTGTGTATAGGAGCAATTCTTCATGATATCGGTAAGGTGTTTATTTCAAAAGAGATATTAAATAAATCTAGTGAGCTTACTGAAGAAGAGTATAACCTGATTAAGGAGCATACCACCAAAGGTTATGAATATCTGAAAGATAGCAGAGATTTACCGGCCACTGCAAAAGTAATAATACTGCAGCATCATGAAAAAATCGATGGAACGGGTTATCCTAAGGGGATTGAAGAATTTCAGATTCATACATTGGCAAAGATTGTCGCTATTACGGATGTGTATGATGCATTGACATCTGACCGGCCATATAGGAGAGCCTTATCACCTAACGAGGTCATAGAGATGCTTATGGGTAGTGCCGGTAGACATTTTGATTTTATGATGGTGCAGGCATTTGTGAGAAAGATAGTTCCTTATCCGGTGGGAACGCTAGTAAAGCTGAGTAATGGAGAGGTCGCGGTAGTCGAAGAGATAAATATTAATTATCCACTGAGGCCGAAGGTAAAAGTCATTAAACAAAAAGCAGTAAATATAGAGATTGTAAACATTGACTTGATGATAGAGACGAGCATAGTAATAGAAGGGGTACAGTATGAAGCACCTAACTTGTCTATGGCACATTATATAAAAAATAAGTAAAGATCTTATTATAGAAGGGTATGATCTCCTGAATGAAGTGCCCTATTACTCAACATAGTATGGAAATATAAAGGAGCTGTTTCTTGTGCAAATAAATGACCTTGGCAAATTGGATAGGCAGTGATATACTGATTTGAATTAAGAAGAAATTTTTATATAAGCGAGGTCAATTATCGTGATTCGTATATTGGCTTTAAAGAAAAATGGCATGCTAGTTGATGATATGAAGATTGAACAATTAAATAGCGATGATATTCATTGGTTTTGGGTAGATTTTAATAATCCGAGTCAAGAAGAGATCAAGCTATTGGATAGTTATTTTAAGTTCCACCATTTAGCAATCGAAGATTGTCTTTATTATTTGCAGCGCCCTAAGATTGATTATTATGGAAGTTATGACTTTTTTGTGATGCATTCGTTAAATCATGAAACGTTATTAGTGCAAGAAGTTGATTTGTTCATAGGTGAGAATTTTGTAGTTTCATACCATTCTGAAGATTTACCTGAGATTAATCAAGCGTGGGATGAAGTGAAAGTAAATTCAAAAACTTGGACTCAAGGACACATTTATATTACTTATCTAATAATGGATAAAATTGTTGACCAGTACTTTCCTGCAGTATACCGCATTGAAGATGAGTTGAGTGATCTTGATAGCCTTGCGAGAAAGACAATGTCCCGGAACTTGGTGGAGCAGCTATTCGATATTCGCAGTGATCTGTTGAAGCTGAGACGTACCATTAATTCAATGAGAGATTTACTATATAGGATATTAAATTCCACACATTTAAAAGAGTTCGAAGATAGCTATCTTTATTTTGCAGATATCTATGATCATCTGCTTAAACTCTCAGATATGATAGAATCCAATCGGGATATGACAGCAGACATACGGGACAGCTATCTTTCAATTAATTCTAACCGTATGAATATCATAATGACAGTACTTACTGTTATTACTGCAATATTTATACCTCTAACTTTTATTGCAGGGGTATATGGGATGAACTTCTCATATATGCCGGAACTTCGTTGGAAGTATGGATACTTTTTGGTACTGGGATTTATGGGAGGAATAGGCGTAGCTTTGTTTTATTGGTTTAAACGTAAGGGATGGCTAGATTTTTATAAATAAATTAATCAAGCAAATAAAGGGATAGGCAGCGTATTTGATACTATTTAGTCAAATAAGTTACCTATCCCTAAGATTTTTTAATAGGTCTATATTACTATGCAATATATTGTAACTTAAAAGTTGCCAACAACAAGTTAACAACATATCCACAAAGTTATCCACAACATATTATAATATGAAATATATGGATGAGTTATTCTCTAGGGGATGATTATATTTATAAATCTGCACTTTTTGTTGAATTAGAAGTTACAGAATAGTCGAGTTTTCTTGATAAGAGCATAAAACTTAAATATATATGAAGGGCATCGGAAGAGGAACTCCGCGATGCCCGAATGTTAATTTTTCCACTTCAAGTATCGGCTTTCAAACCAAGCCACACCTTGATACATTAAAGCAGCAATTACAGCGAGAATAATGACACTAGTCATGACGAGATCCAGCTTAAATACTTGCCCGCCATACACGATAAGATATCCTAATCCGGCCTTGGATACCAAAAATTCTCCTACGATAACACCTACCCATGATAAGCCTACATTGATTTTCAATGCCGATATCATAGTCGGTACACTTGCAGGAAGAATAACTTTTTTAAGTATCTGTTTTTTTGTTGCCCCAAAGGTTTGAAGCAGTTTGATTTTATCCTCATCTACTTCTAAAAATCCACTTAATACCCCTAAGATAGTTACTACAAAAGAGACAAACAATGCCATAACAATAATTGCCGGCTGGCCTGCGCCCACCCATACGATAATAATGGGACCTAATGCAGTTTTGGGTAAGCTGTTTAGCACTACTAAGTATGGATCAAGTACTTTGGTGAGAAAGTTTGACCACCACATCATTATTGCTACCCCGGTACCTAATAGGGTACCCAAGACAAAGCCAATAACAGTCTCATAGGTGGTTATAAATGTATGCGTATACAAAGAGCCATCGTGGTGTAGGTTCACCAGTGTTTTCCATACTCTTGACGGCTGACTTGTGATAAAAGGATCAATAATCTTTAACTGACCTGCAATTTCCCATAATCCAATGAATGCAATCAATATTGCAATACGGGTGATTTGTATGAGTCGCTGGTGCTGCTTCATTTTTTTTAGCCATTGCGAATGTTCTTGTGAAATAGTGGCTGTAGGTTTATTACCAGCAGTATTATTTAACATGCACATCCAGCTCCTTCCATATCTTATTAAAGTAATACCTGAATTCAGGAGACTCTCTTCTTCCTAAAGGAGTGCAGTTATCGCAAGTAAGCTCTATGTTATGTATGCTTTTGATTGTGGCAGGACGTTGAGTAAGCACAATCACTTTATCAGTCATAGAAATGGCCTCTGCTATGTCATGCGTGACCATAATAGCTGTTTTGTTTTCTTTTTTCAGTATCATATATACTTCATCTGATACAGCCAAACGGGTTTGGTAATCCAATGCCGAAAAAGCTTCATCCAATAATAGTATATGAGGTTGTATTGCAAGTGTTCGGATGAGTGCTGCTCTTTGTCTCATGCCGCCCGAAAGCTGCCGTGGGTAATGATTTTTAAAATCTCCCAAGCCATAGGTTTTTAGCAGCTTACTTGCATATTGCTTTGCTTGATCATTTAGCTTGCCTTGAACCTCTAAGCCTAAAAGGGTATTTTGAAAGATAGTTCTCCATTCGAAAAGGTGATCTTTTTGAAGCATATATCCTATTCTGGAGGAAGTACCTTTCACTTCTTCACCATGTATCAGAATTTTACCGGAGGAAGGTTTAAGTAGACCGGCGATAATAGATAGCAGGGTGGATTTACCACAGCCGCTGGGGCCTACAATGCTGACAAATTCACCTTTTTCAACTTCTAAATTTATATTGCTGATAGCGTTTATTTCTCCTTCAAGGGTATGATATTGCATAGATATATTTTCAATTTTTACCACTGAATCTTTCACAATATTTATCAACTCCAATCGTTAGTTATTACACTACTAATGCAAATCATTATGCTGCAAATGATAGAATTTCTTGTTACCAGTATATTCTGAAGGTAATTATAGTGTGAGTATAATAAGTAAGAATGGTAGGTTCATCACTTTATTGTGATAAAAATCAGTGTCTTTTTATAATCTGCGCCATAGTATATAAGTGAGGTTTTAAAAACATGATGAAGGGCAGGAAATTAAAATGACATTTAAATCAAGAACCTACTATAATATTACATGTGAAGCTTTTCATGATCTGAGAACGGTTATAAAAGGTTATGGGGTAGTTATTCCTGATAGTCATAGAGGAGACATATCAGGTCAAGGCATTGACGGACATTATTTGTGGGATGAAGGCGAAAGGACTTTGACTATCGGTATCAAATCAAAGCCATGGTTTTTATCCTATGATATTATCTATGGAATGATAAACGATGTAATTGGTAGCTGTAGTGGAATTTAAATACTGACAACTTTGTTTTTATTACAAATTGTTAGTTAACGGGAGCATATGAGAGGATTTGGAAAAAAATATTAGAATACATATTTTAGTTACTTATCAGGCATTAATATAGATGGAAATATCAATATACTGGACAATGTGCAGTTTGTATAAATAGGAAAATTTCTGTAAAATAATATAATGACCAAATAATTATTATAGGAGGTGGACATTTGGTTAGATTTGAGAAAGTTAAAAAAGCATATAAAGATGTAACAGTCATTGAAAGCCTAAATTTAGAAATAAAAGAAGGGCAATTAGTAGTACTGATTGGTCCTAGCGGATGCGGTAAGACTACCACACTAAAGATGATTAACAGAATTATTGAGCCTACCTCGGGTTCCATCTATGTTAAGGGAGAAGATGTAACAAAAATCAATCCGGTAATGCTCAGGAGGAAAATTGGTTACGTAATTCAGCAGATAGGATTATTTCCTAACATGACAATAGCACAAAACGTAGAAATCGTGCCAAAATTATTGGGATGGTCTGCCGATAAAAGAACCAAGAGAACGGAAGAGCTCCTGCGCATGGTTGATATGGATCCTGAGCAGTATGCCGGCAGATATCCTTCAGAACTCAGTGGAGGCCAGCAGCAGCGTATAGGAGTATTAAGAGCTTTAGCTGCTGAGCCGCCGTTGGTTCTAATGGACGAGCCTTTTGGTGCTTTGGACCCTATTACACGAGAATCTCTTCAGGATGAAGTGAAGCGTTTGCAAAAAAAGCTAAAAAAGACCATTGTGTTTGTAACCCATGATATGGATGAAGCTTTAAAAATTGCTGATGTTATAGTACTCATGAAGGATGGAGAGATAGTACAGGCAGCGTCACCGGAAGAGCTGCTTTCCAACCCGGCGAATGATTTTGTAAGCCAGTTTATCGGGAAGCACCGTCTGAATACCGCAGCAGGAATTGCAACGGTTGCAGATGTTATGCGTCCGAATCCGGTAACAGTTACTCGGGATAAAGGAACATCAGAAAGTATTGCGTTGATGAAGCGTAAGGGCGTTAATACACTGTTAGTAGTTGATGATGAAGGACATCTGGAAGGATCAGTTACAGTTGAATCCATCAGTAAATACGGAAAAGGTGGGCGTAATATTGATGAACTGGTGGAGAGAGAGGTAGCAACGATAAGAAGTAACGCAGACTCCAAGGAAGCTTTTGATACGTTGATTCAAAACAAGCTTGATTATCTTGTTGCTGTTGATGAAGATAACAAAGTAATAGGGCTGGTTACAAAGACCAGTATGGTAAAAGCTTTAGCAGAAGTTGTATGGAAGGATAATGGAAATGAATGATTTCTTGAATTTTATGATAAAGGAACAGGATTTGATTATTATTGCAACACTGCAGCACATCTATATTTCTCTATTAGCTGTTGCTATTGGATCCTTGATTGCTATTCCAGGCGGAATATGGCTAACAAGGAATAAAAAAATTGCAAACTATGTTTTAGGTGTGACTGGAGTGGTGCAGACGATACCCAGCCTTGTTTTACTTGGGTTTGCATTGATCATTTTCGGACTTGGGACAACACCTGCTTTAGTAGTATTATCACTTTATTCAATTCTTCCGATTCTCAGAAATACCTATACCGGTATCAGTGAAGTAGATGATATGTACATTGAGGCTGCAAAGGGAATGGGAATGACAGGGATGCAGATTCTCTTTCAAGTGGAGATTCCGCTGTCACTTCCTATAATCATTGCAGGAGTAAGGATTTCACTGGTATATATTATCAGTTGGGCTACCCTTGCGGCATTGATTGGTGCAGGAGGATTAGGAGATTTAATTTGGACAGGTCTTGCCAGTTATGATAAAAACATGATCTATGCAGGAGCACTACCGGCATCTATTTTGGCACTGGTAGTGGGTACAACCATTGGTTTCTTGCAGAAGTTGGCTACTCCTAAAGGATTGAGACGATAGAAAGGAGGAACGTGGGTGGAGAAAATTATTACTGCGGTGCTGCAACATTTGCAGATTGCAGCAGCAGGTGTATTAATAGCTATTGTATTTGGTGTCATGTTGGGTATTGTACTCACAAAGTATAAATTTGCAGCGGGTTTTGTCATGACAATAACAGACCTTATTCAGACAATACCAACGCTTGCATTATTATCAATATTGATGACTATATTCGGCTTGGGAAATGGTACTGTTATTACGGGTCTGTTCCTATATTCGCTGCTTCCTATTATAAGAAATACTTATGTAGGCATATTGGGTGTACCGGAAGGATTGATAGAAGCAGGAATGGGCATGGGTATGACAAAGACTCAATTGATGTTGAAAGTAGAGCTTCCTCTGGCGCTTCCGATTATATTATCGGGAATCAGAATTGCTTTTGTTACAGCGCTGGGCATTACAACTATAGGAGTATTGATAGGAGCAGGTGGTCTGGGACAGTTTATCTGGAGAGGAATACAAATGCAGAATATTGAGATGATTTTATCAGGAGCAATTCCGGTATCAATACTTGCGATAGGTGCTGATGTATTTTTAGGATATACAGAGGGTAAATTGGTAAAGAGGGCATATAAAAACAAATAGAAAAAGGAGGTTTATTAATGTTTATGAAAAAGAAATTATCAATAGTGGTGTGTTTGTTATTAGTAGTAGGGTTATTTGTCGGGTGTTCAGGTTCCGGTAATAAAACTGTTGTAATTGGGTCTAAGGACTTTACAGAAAATATTATCCTAGGGGAAATGATCGCACAGATGCTGGAAGCGAACACAGATTTAAAGGTTGAAAGAAAGTTAAATATGGGTGGTACATTTGTAAACTTTGAAGCCTTAAAAAAAGGTGATATTGATATGTATGCAGATTATACCGGAACCGGATTGACTGCACAATTAAAAATGGATGTAATGAATGATGCGGACAAGGTGTATGATATTGTTCAAAAAGAATTTAATGAACAATTCAAATTAAAATGGCTGAAGCCATTAGGCTTTAATAATACGTATGCTGTTGCAGTAAAAGAAGATTTTGCTAATAAGAATAATATTAATAAAGTCAGTGAGCTTGCACCATTTGCACCAGAGCTTATATTTGGTGGAGAACATGAGTTTTTCAACAGGCAAGATGGCTATGAAGGAATGATTGAAATATATGATTTGAAATTTAAAGATGTGGCTAAAATGCAAGTCGCACTTAAATATCAGGCTGTCGGACAAGATAAAATGGACGTAACGGATGCATTTGCAACGGATGGACAGTTGATTACCTATAAGCTTAAGATATTAGAGGATGATAAGGGTTTCTTCCCACCATATTATGCTGCGCCGGTGGTAAGAATGGATACATTGGAAAAATACCCGGAAATTGAAGAAGTGCTGAATCAACTAGGTGATAAAATAAATGATGAAGAAATGCAGCAAATGAATTATCAAGCAGAAGCAAAAAAAGTTGAGATTGAAAAAGTTGTAAGCGACTTCTTGAAAAATAAAGGTTTAATAGACTAATATAAAATACTTGAAAAGGGTGATATGCTCCCCTTGTGGTAGACAGTTAAAATAATAAAACTGTTTACTGCAAGGAGGAGTATTTTTTATGGGGATGACCATTGGTTATCATCGTACCCCATGATTCTCTGCCGTATCTGATGTAGCGAACGGTTCGAGAGTACTGAAAAAGTCTGTATTCTGTCATTCTGAATAAAACGAAGTGAAATGAAGAATCTTAAAAGTTGCTTAAATGCTAAGATTCTTCGCTACGCTCAGAATGACATTTTGGGGAGTTTTCAACGGTATTTGACTTTTTCGGTGGTTTCGAGCGGTTTGAAACCGTGGATTTTGACCTCCTTGATTTTTTGTAATTTGGTCTACGTAGTTTAGAAGACTCAAATTGCTTTACATTATTATGGTTTATATGGAATTTATACAAAATAATGAAAAATTATGTTGAATTATGTAACGATAAGTAGTAATATATTTATAGGTAATAATAGAGCAAAAATAGGTTGCCCAAGAATTATAGCATGCCAACAAGGGAGCGGAGTTGTAATGAGTTATAATGAGAGATTTGATAATTTAGTTGCTAGTCGCAATCAATATTGTTATGCTCTGAAATATCTTAAAATGAACATTTTGCAAGTTATAAAAGATACAGATTTGGATGACGAAAGCAAGAAGAAATTATTAAAAGCTTTATATATAGCAAATGAGAGTACCATTCAATTACAAAATCTGATTAGAGATAAGGTTGTTGTCTAGTAAAATTATCATTTTGCTTATCATAAATATAGTAGATTTTAAACTGACTATCTCATAAGCAGAACAAAAATGTATATGTAGTAGTAACGTATATTTGAGGTGATAGTGTGAAACGGAAGTATGTTGCAGTATCGGAATGTAAAGAAGGAGATATACTGGCTGAAGACATATTAAGCAATACAGGTACATTGGTGGTACCTTCAAAAACTATAATAACTGATAATATTATAGACAGGTTAACCAGTTTTAAAATCACAGATGTAATAATATTTATTTCTGAAGTACAAGCTGATGAGCAAAGCAGTAAACCAATACAAAAGCTAAAGAAAGATTATGGACACAAGACACAGCAGGTAAAGACGCTTTTGGAAGATTTTGCAAGTGGCAAAAATATGGACAGTAAAAAAGTGAATGAAATAACTGATTTTATGTATAATCAGGTAACAAGCAACTATGATATCGTTCAATGTATCAGTCACATAAGATCCATGGGTGACATGACCTATACACATAGTATGAATGTTTCTACATACGCAATGCTAATCGGAAAATGGATTGAACTTCCAGAAGAGGATACGAAAGACTTAATGGTAGCTGGTGTTCTTCATGATATTGGGAAGGTTAAGATACCTGTTGAGATTTTGTCTAAAGCAGATTCTTTAACTCCGGAAGAAAATGAAATACTAAAGAAACATCCAATTTATGGCTATGAGATTTTAAAAGATGTTCCTAATATTAATGAAAATATTAAGAATGCTATCCTAATGCACCATGAAAGGGAAGATGGCAGCGGATATCCTCAAGGAATCAGAGGAGATAGAATTAATTTATTTGCAAAAATCTTATCATTAGCAGATGCATATGATTTAATAATGTCGCAGAAAAATGGGCAGCGGTTTAATACACCATTTGAAGCTATTGATGAATTTAATAAGGTAGGGTTAGGATATTTTGATGCTAAAATATTAATGACGTTTCTATCACGCATTTCTAATTATTATGTAGGAACTAAGGTAAAGATGAGTACAGGTGCAATAGGTGAAATCATATCTATACTTCCTCATAGTATATCTAAGCCTATTATAAAGATTGGGGATAAGTTTATTGATTTATCTAAAAACAATAGAATTCATATTACTGAAATTGTAGATGGGACTGCATAGTAAAATTTTATAAATTGATTAATGAAACTGCCTATAATATGTCATATAAAAGAATAAATTCTAGTATTAAAGGGTTTATTCTTTTTATTATGTAGTTTTATTTATTGTAATGCCGTGCTATACTATTAATGATAAGATTATAAACAAATTACCGGGAATTTATTGTTAATTGATATTTTGGAGGATTTTAATGTGTCTCAATTTCGTAGAGATGTAGTAACTGGTGAATGGATGATTATCGCAGAAGAGAGAAGAGGAAGACCCTATCACTTTGGTCAGACTGAGGACAAGAATCTTTGTCCGTTTTGTATCGGAAATGAGCATATGACACCCGATGAAATATGGAGAAAAGAAGGCGTACATACTTGGGAAATAAGGGTTGTTCCCAATAAGTACCCTGCAGTGTGTATTCAGGAGGGGTTAATCGATAAGGATGCAACATTCTATTCGAGATGTAAAGCGGGAGGAAGGCATGAAGTAGTAGTTGAAGCTGCTTCCCATGAGCTAATGCTGCACTGCATGGAGGATAAAAAAATATCTGATGTGTTCAGAGTTTTTAAGCAAAGGTTTATGCAGCTATCTCAAATTGAGGGTATCGAGCATGTGCAGATTTTTAAAAATCATGGGAAAAATGGAGGAGCGTCAATTCGACATTCTCATTCTCAAGTGATTGCATTGCCATTTGTCCCTCCTAGAATTCAGGCAGAACTTGAAGGGGCATCTGAATACTATCAAAACAATGGCAACTGCGTATATTGTGATATTATTGAGAAAGAGTCAGAGAATCAACAGAGGATTATTTGCAAGAATGAACACTTTATAGCAGTATTAGCTTTTGCGCCAAGATTTTCATATGAGACATGGATCATCCCTTTGAGACATCAAGGTATATTTAGCCAAATTAATGAGGAACAATTATTATCGTTGGCCTGTCTTTATAAAAAGCTTGTAAAATTATTAAATAATGTGCTTGGAGAATTCTCATATAATATGGTTTTACATACGGCTCCTTATCAATTTAAAGATAACTATTACCATTGGCATATTGAATTAGTTCCAAGAGTTTCATTTCATGCTGGCTTTGAACTAGCAACTGGCTCCTGTATCAGCACCATATCGCCTGAAGAAGCAATGCAAAAGATTAAAGAAAAAGGAAATAAGTCGATGATTGTAACAAGTGGAAATATATAAGATGCTTTTTGACATAAATTCATTTATTTACTATGTAGAAATAGTTCGGTTTGTGTAAATACTATTATTACAGCAAATAGAATATGTATAAGTAGTTATGCTGTAATTTTAAGTTTTTCAAACAGCAGATAACAAATAGTAAATAATTGAGGTGATTAAATAATGGCTGGATCAAGAAAGTCAAAATTGTTAGTTCCTGAAAGCTATGATGCAATGACAAGATTTAAGATGGAATGTGCTGAAGAAATAGGACATTTAGATTGGGTAAAAGAAAACAATGACCATTATAAGGGAGATGTTCCTGCTAAAGTAAACGGACAGCAGGGAGGACCTATTGGTGGAATGATGGTAAAGAAAATGATTCGTTCATATGAAGAACAGATGAAATAATATAACAAAAAATCGACCAGGATTTCGGTCGATTTTTTGTTATATTATTTATTCAATTACCACATTTGCATTTACTGGTACAATTTGTATCCATGTGGGACCATCATTTAATTGTATTTCATTACCCCTGCTCATCAGTAAAGTAGGTTTTTGATCCGCGACTGTCTTTCTGCTTTGAGATTACCATCACCTAAATAGTAATTCCTAATATATAAAGAAAAATCTAAAAATATGTTGACAAATTTCAAAGTTAATTATATTATAATACTAACTTGTATGACGAGTTACAAATGAGGTGTTATATATAAAGATTATAAAAGTAAACATAACCCAACAAGTAATTGAATATATAAAGGAAAACATAGAAAATGGGACGTGGCCCGTTGGGGAGAAAATACCTTCTGAAAATGACTTGACTAAGATGCTTCAGGTAAGTCGTTCAAGTGTTAGGGTTGCACTGCAGCAATTTATTGCCATTGGTGCTCTCACTAGCATTCATGGAAAAGGGACTTTCGTAAAGAATAATGATTTGAGAGCTTTTATTGGAAATCAGAATAATGTTATACATGATATGGATTCTGATATAGATAAAGTTTTGGAATTTCGTAAAATTATTGAATCTGAAAGTTGTTATTTGGCAGCACAAAATGCAACAGAGAAGAATATTGAGAATTTAACGTATTATTTAAACCAAATGATGATGAATATTGGCAATTCAGAGATGTCGGTAAAAAATGACATGGATTTTCATTTGGAGATTGCAAGGTCAACCGGTAATCGTTATATTGAGATAAGTCTTTCTGAGATTTTCAGACAAAAAATAAATGACCACAAGATTTTAAATGAAGTATATGGATACAAGGATGGAATTTATTATCACAGTGTGATATTAAAAGCAATAAAAGAAAGAAAGCCAAAATCTGCAAAAAGTTTAATGAAAGAACATATACAGCAAAGTCTTGAAAGACCCATTATTTTAGAAAAAGTAATTCGTAAATAAAATTATAAATCATAACTTGTCAGACGAGATACCACTTTGAGTTACATATGTTTATAGGTTTCATCTATTTAAAAACCTAAATATATTATATAAGGAGAGGGGAATAGTGTTATTTACTCAAATGTCAAAGAAAATTCCTGTATTTAAGTTACAAGAGAAATATAAGGACATTATTGCAGGTGTTGCTTGCCTTATCGTATCTGTGTGGATGTTTGTACTAACATTTAATATTAAAAGATTGACTGTTTCAAGAATCGGATCGGAATTTGTCCCAAGAATTGTTTTTTCATTATTAATACTGCTGAGTCTCACTTTGATTGTGCAGGGAATTATCAATTTAAGTAAGCATAAAAAGGGACTACAACAAGATACGAAGGAAAATCTTGCAGCAACTCCAAGACATAGCTTATACTTGACAATTCTTTTGATTACAATGTACATAGTTTTACTGAAAAAGGTTGGGTTTCTTATTACGACAGCTTTTTATCTTTTTTTTCAATTTTTAGTACTAGCCGAAAAAGATCGGCGAAGATATGGACTTTTCGCTTTAATTGCAGTTCTTACATCGTCAATTATTTATTTTTTGTTTTACAAAGTATTTCAACTCATGCTTCCTAGAGGATTATTAGGATAAGGAGGAATTTTTATGTATGCAAACATTATTGAAGCATTTTCATCTGTGTTGTCGGTAGAGATATTTTTACTTATGTTGATAGGAGTAACAGTCGGGATCGTTTTTGGAGCCATTCCTGGACTCAGTGCCACTATGGCACTTGCTCTCTGTCTTCCAATGACATATTCAATGGATGTAATTCCGGCAATGTCATTGCTTTGTGCGCTATTTATAGGTGGCATTTCCGGAGGATTAATTCCTGCAATTCTAATGAATATTCCGGGAACTCCATCCTCAATAGCCACTTGCTTTGATGGTAATCCTATGGCACAAAATGGGCAGGCGGGCAGAGCAATAGGAATTGCTGTTGTTTTTTCATTTTTAGGAGGTATTGCCGGGTTCCTTGTGTTATTTTTCATTGCACCGCCACTTGCAAAAGTTGCAATAGGATTTGGACCATATGAATATTTTGGTATTGCTTTATTTTCACTAACTCTTATAGCAACGGTTTCGGGTGAATCTATGGTAAAAGGCCTTATAAGTGGTTTGATTGGTATGGCATTCGCACTGGTAGGACCAGCGCCAATTGATGCATATTCGCGGTTTACATTTGGTATTAAGGGACTTATTGGTGGTTTTGATTTATTGACTGTGCTTATTGGGCTTTTCGCTATTAGTGAAATTATCAAAACTGCTGAGAACCCTCAGAGTGCTAATATGGAAAATATACAAGAGGTTAAGATTAGGGGCTTTGGAATTTCATTATCAGAGTTTCGTGAGCAAGTTGTCAATTTTTTTCGTTCTTCAATCATAGGTATTGCTATGGGCATTCTTCCGGGCATAGGGGGTTCGACCTCCAGCATTCTTGCTTATCTTACAGCAAAGAATTCTTCCAAGCACCCTGAAAAGTTTGGAACTGGTATTATTGATGGAATTGTTGCATCAGAAAGCGCAAACAATGCAACAATTGGTGGCGCGATGGTACCGTTGCTGACACTTGGCATTCCTGGGGAATCAACAACGGCTATGTTGCTTGGTGCTTTCATGCTTCACGGACTAACACCAGGACCTCTATTATTTACTAAAAACGCTAATCTTGTATATAGCATTTTTGTTGCTCTTATGATTGCTAATGTAATTATGCTGATTCTTGAGTTTTATGGTATAAGGTTATTTATTCGGTTACTAAGGATTCCTAAATATTTTCTCCTTCCTATTGTCTTAGCATTGTGTGTAGTTGGAGCTTTTGGATTGAATAATAATTTATTTGACGTTTGGACTATACTCTTTTTTGGACTCATTGGTTTTGCAATGGATAAGTTCGATATTCCAACGGCTCCGGCGCTTCTCGGATTTATTTTAGGGCCAATGGCAGAAACCAATCTCCGTAGCGGCTTGATGCTGACAAACGGAAGCTTTATTCCGTTTTTGCAGCGACCAATTAGCTGTACCTTTATAATATTCGCTATTGTATCCGTTTTATTTACAATAGTCAAAACAGTGAAGGGGGGAAATAAGCAAAAAGCACATCACGGATAAGCCATAGCGAAATTAGAATAAAGAAGAAATAGAAACTTCATACTTTAGTACACATTAAAAAAGAGAGAAGGGTTATTTATGAAAAAAAATCATGGGAAGATGTTCATTTTTGTACTAATCATTACAGTTATTAGTACAATGTTCTTGGCTGGTTGCAGTGGAAAAACAGGTGATAGCGAGAATGTGGGCGGTACAAACACAGATTCAAAATCTCAACAGTCAAATTATCCAACAAGACCTATACAGCTCATTGTTCCTTATGGAGCCGGTGGAGATACCGATACAAATTGTCGTATGTTAGCTAAGTATCTAACGAAGGAACTGGGACAGTCTGTGGTTGTCAGCAATGTTACAGGTGCTTCGGGCGCTGTTGGGTCGCAGCAGGTACTTGATGCATCTCCGGATGGATACACTGTTTTGTTTAATCATCCTACTATGTTAATGAATACAGCTCTAGGTCTATCAGAATTTTCTTATAAGGATTTTGACAATGCCGGTATCGCATGTATTGATGATGCAAATGTTTTTGTTGTTAAGGCAGATTCCAAATATAAGACATTAAATGATGTTGTTGAAGATGCTAAAGCAAATCCTAGCAAAATTCGATTTGCTACCAGCATGGGTTCTTTTACTCATTTACAAATATTAGCGTTACAAGAACAGACAGGAACTGAGTTCAATGCTGCGGATATGGGAGATATGGCTGCATATATCGTTGCATTGCTTGGTAATCAGATTGAGATGATTGGATGCCAGTATGGAGTTGTGAAGGATTATATAGAGTCAGGTGAGTTTAGATGCCTTGGTGTACTTTCCGAAGAAAGGAATCCACTGATTTCAGATGTACCTACCTTTAAAGAACAAGGAGTAGATATTTCATTTTCAAAGTTTTTCTTCTTCTCCTTTCCTAAAGGTACACCAACTGAAATCATAGAGAAATTTTCTACCGCAGTAGAAAACGTTTGTAATAACGAGGATTACGCTAAAGAAGCAAATGGAGTTTATGTTACACCATCTTATATGCCGCCTGCGGAAGCAATAGAATACATAGAAAAAAATGAAAAGACATATGAGAAAATTCTTGAAAATGTAGATCTTTGAGATTAATAATGAGAAATGAGGAAGCAATATGAGAGTCTCAGCAATACAATTTAGATTAGATGCAGAAGAAAGCAAACAGGCTTCTATTGAACGCATGGCAGAAAAAATTGATTCCTGTTGTGGTTCAGACCTTATTGTTCTTCCGGAAACATGGGCAACAGGCTACTATTCATTTGATAAGTATTATTCAGACTGTGAAACAGAGAATGGTGAAATTACACACTTTTTGTGTGAAAAGGCAAAAAAGCTGAATGCTTATATTTCGGGGGGAAGCATCATAGAAGAAGATAATGGCAAGTTGTATAATACTATGATGTTTATCAGTCCGGAGGGAAAGGTTATTGAAAAATACAGGAAAATACATCTTCTGGGTTTTGACTCTAGAGAGTCAGAAATTCTTTCGCCAGGTAATAAGTGTGTTACCGTAAAAACTGAGTTTGGTGTTTTTGGATTAGCAATCTGCTATGATCTGCGTTTTCCTGAGCTATTTCGTTCACTTTTGGACAATAACGTTGATTTTATTATCATTAGCTCAGCATGGGCTTTCCCGCGAATTGATCATTGGCGTCTTCTTTGTCAATGCAGGGCGATAGAGAACGTATGCTATGTAATTGCTTGTAACGTTGTTGGCACCGAGAATGGAAAAAATTATTTTGGACATAGTGCCATTATCAATCCATGGGGAGTTCCTATAGCAGCAGGAAGCTATGATGAAGAAATTATTACAACAGATATCTTTAAGGAAGATATCGTGCGGATTCGAAAAAACTTTACGCCTATTAACGACAGACGTCTTACAAGCATTTATTAATAATTCAAATATGACTTAAGAGATAACCCTTAACCAGACATGAAAGATGTTGCTCTATTAGGGGTTATCTCTTTCAATTTATTCAATTACCACATTTGCATTTACCGGTACAATTTGTATCCATGTGGGACCATCGTTTAATTGTATTTCATTACCCTGCTCATCAGTAAAGTAGGTTTTTGATCCGCGACTGTCTTTCTTCCAACTGATTTTAATGGCATTGCCGTTTGTAATGTAGTATCCTTGTCCTCCGCCGACAGTATCCAACTGCTGCCTTCCTGCTTTTAGATCACCATCACCTAAATAATAATTTTTGGCATATTGAATAATGATGTTTTTGGTGGATACGGCACTTTCTGAGGTTGAGAGGACGTGAGGCTTATTGCGCATCCATCTTTTATATGTTTTTGATGTTTCATCGTATTTATAAGCTGTAGTATGATAGTTGGAGTAGGGTATCTTAATTTTATTTGCATTTATTGCATTGGACAACGCGACTTCTTCAGTTGAGTATTGGAAATTGCGTACATCAGATGTATCTCTGTACTTTTTCTGTTTAACCATTTCCTTTATCTTAGATATACTGGTATATACATCATGATAGTCATATTTATATTTAGGTTCACGCCAGAATATCCAATCATCTCCACCCAGAACGCCATTAATATTATTTAT
>JBFWMP010000018.1:0-30733 GCA_050251575.1 Clostridia bacterium | reverse complement strand
TACCGTCATGTATCTTGGCTACCGCTCCCTGGGCATCCTTGCTTAAAACAGCCTTAATTTTATATTTTTGTGACGCATACACTGTGTCGGGGGTGAGGGAAGCATCCATTCTTAATTCTAATAAGGTGAATTGTTTTGTTATGCTCGCCTCGATGCCTTCTATGCTGCGTATCGTTTGTCTAACCTCATATATCCCTCTATCGGTAATTTGAGGTAAATCTGTTCGATATATATAGTTTGTCAGATTATTCTGTTCTGTAATCAACTGCCAATTTGTATCAGTAATATCTCTAAATTCAAGCTTGTAGTAGGAAATACCATGATTTTCTACCGTATCACCATAATCGGTATTGATAGAATTGTTGCCAACGGTTATGATACTTCCTGATTTGAAGAAGTTAGTTGAAAATTCTCTGTCTTCTCCGTTGTTCTTGGCAGGGTTAGCGTAGAGCTCAAAATCAGATATTGGGCTTGTACATACTATTACGCTGCCTCCGGATACCCAGCCACTGTTTGCTCCGTTTTCATCTGTCACCATACTTTCAAAAGAATATCTGCCTTTTTTATCTAATACCGTAGTAGGTGTGTCTGCTATCACTCCGCTCAAAGCATTCAATCCCTGGCTGTTCTGATAATAATTCGGCTCATGATAGAATCTATATTTCATTGTTTCACCTGTAGCAGTATCATCTTGATACTCAACCGAATGGCTTACCGCTTCATTTACTCTGATTATGCCCGGTGCGACACTATATGTAAGAGTCGGCGCCTCATTGGTTACTGTAACCGGTCTTATCAGTTCCTTTGACTTGAATACCCTGTATTGGTCCAAATCTTCCCCGTTAAGCCCTATACCGTTTGTGTAGGTCTCTGTAATTATTTGCTTAATACTCGTGGTATTGATATCCCCACTGAATACTTCATTGTTTGCTGTTAATGGTAAGAAATAATATGAAGTCTCTGCAGGAGGCTTGATATAATAGTCAATGCTGCCTACCTGGTCATCATTGGAGGTTGCTGTGCTGTTTACTTTAAATAGGGCATAGCCGTCATCAGAGCGTTTCCCGCTGCCACTGACGGTAAATCCCGCAACAGGTTCTGCATCGGCCGTTATGGTGAAGGATTTTGTAATTATTGTCTTGCGTCCTGTCGTATCGGACAGCTCTACAGTTATGCTATGGCTGCCTATAGTCGTAAATACACGGGAAAACTCTTTCACGTTAATCGCTGCAGCATAAGGCAAATGATCTGTCTTATTAAAGGTGCCCTTCAGGCTGCTCCAATTGATAGGGTCTGTTCCTTGCGTGCCAATAATGATAAAGTCAACCCTTCTGCGTTCTTTGGCTACGTTTTCGCCTTGATCAGATAAGATTTGAATTTGTACATCCGGTGGCATAGGTGCCTGTTCTGGCGGCTCAATGGTGCCGTCACTCACTACTATTTTGATTACGTAAGGATCACTCCATTTCGCATATTCGTTATTAATGCTTGTATTTGTGGATGGTTTATCTTTTTGCTTGATACCTAGATACCTGACTCCTGTAGTGGTAAAGTAATTTGGGTATGTTGTTATCCAGCCTGTGTCGTTTCCGTTCCATGTGCTATTTGTTAATTTATATAGCGTTTGATCTAATGTATCATTTTCATAGTCCGTATATTTGGGATTAGCATTATACCTTTCATTGACTTTTAAATAGAGTTCTTTGGTTACTACAATCTCATTATTCACATCGGATATAATGTAATCCTTGATCTTTGCAATAGAATTTGCATTAGAGCTATGCGTATAAAAAATGCCGTCTGTTCTGGTAGCTAAAGAGCTTCCCAATGTTGAATTGCTACTGCTGCCAACAAATATAATCTTTGCCCCCAAAGCATTAGCTTTAGCAACCAATTCATCATTCTTAGCTGTATCGCTTTGTATCGCACTTGTGGTCACGATAGGTATATATCTGTGGCTGCCAACTCTGACAATGAAATCATCAAGCTTGTCTATGATTTCATAAAAACCTTTATTAACTCTATAGCTCCATATCCTCGTTCTTGTATTCATTTCATCATAGTTATACGCTAATATATTTTCCAAGTCTCTATTTGCTATGAAGCTGCATTCATTAGTAGAAATTGATGTTGTACCTAATTCTGTTTTTGTATTTAAGTCAACAATAATTACTTTGCCATTAACTGGCTCACCATTTCTTACATAATCGGCTGCTCCTATATATGCTTTGTCGTTATTAAAATATACCATACTTGCAGTTATTGCATTTTTTTCATATATAACTTCTTGAGTTGCTATATCAATAATTCTAAACCAAACAGTTGAATCATATCTACGTTCATCATCCCATTGCCAAATAGCTATATATTTGCTAGCACCATAGGATTGTACTAAATTTCCTCTTGCCCGTTCATTGTAAGAATAAACTATTTGTCCAGTTATAACATCATATACTTTAGTAAAAAATGAATCTGTACTTGAATTATTAACACCAATATAAGAAAAAGCACAATATCTGCCATCTTCATACGCATCATAGATAGGTATTTTATTTTCCGGCTTATTCTGGCTAATAACTGGAACAAACTCAGCTTCATACGCATATGTAGTACCGCTATATTCGCTAATGATATTGCCTGTAGGCCCAATTTTCTTTATAGTTAGATAATCATAACCACCATTTTCTACATTATCATAAAACAGAACAATATTCTCGCGTTCTTTGTATAAGGAACGTATTGAAAACACGTGTGAACGACTACCTGAAAAGTGTTCATCTATTCTTTTATCATATACAATTTGTCCAGTAGTAATATCAACTTTAGTAAAAAACAAAACATATGTAAGGTTAT
Organism: Clostridia bacterium; assembly: GCA_050251575.1. Classification (GTDB taxonomy): domain Bacteria; phylum Bacillota; class Clostridia; order SK-Y3; family SK-Y3; genus X23. The sequence goes on along the minus strand of JBFWMP010000018.1, from coordinate 27,880 downwards.
CTTTACGATAATTTTTACTATAAATGCTAAGCATATATAGGTATTTGTCATTAAATGAATATCGTGTTTGAGGCCTTGTAAAATTAAAAATTTCACTACCACTACTTACAGGAGCAGTAAGAGTTTTTGGAATGGTTTGATATACTAAAACAAAATTTTGATTGATTATTTTATAGAAAGTTCCTTCGCTTAATAATTTTACATAAGTTATTCCATTGTATTCATATACATTTTCAACAGGCGTATTAATCTTTTTGTAATTTGATATTTGTGAGATTAAATCGTATTCAGCAAAATTATAGCTTACACTTAGCCTATTTAAGTAATCATAAGTATATATAGTTTCTTTTAAATATGCTCTATTATCAATTACATTGATTATATCAATAGCTACACCATCAAATCCGTTAAGGATATATTCCATTATTTCTAACGTATATTTATTTACTCTTACAATTTTTGATGTGCTTGAAAAATAAACATAATCTCCCTCTATAGATACTTGTGAATTATAAGTATTAGCATCAAAAATTTTAATGATAGTTGAGTTTCTTGCGTCTCTGACATATATTTTCACGGTATTATCTACAATATTTTTTGCGTAATATGCAACCAAATTTCCATCGCTGTATGTCTTGCTCGTTTCCGACCCTCCGTTAAGAGTAAAATATCCAGCCGTATAAGCCTCAATTTCATTTGATCCGTGAGTGGTATTAAAATCTTGTATCAAAAGACTACTGCTAGTTTCAAACCCACCTACAGAAATTGAAGGGCTTATTAGCTTTGTACCATTATTAAGAAGTCCTGATTCTAATGTTCCTGCATTACTTTCAAAATAACTAAGCCTTGAATTTTCAGACAACAAGTGAATATCCGCATCTGTAGACATTCCGATTTCAGCAGTTGTAACAGGTTTTACATTATCCACTTCAAAATTCCATACCATATTGTTGCGTTTATAGTCGCTATCACTTAAAAAATTGGGGATGGTGAAATCTATATCTTCCTTCACTGAAACATTCCCTTGATAACTTCCGACTTGAGATAGCCCTAAGGACTGAATCTTATTTGTACCTAATGTTTTGTTAGTCTCGTCACTAAAGCTATTATCATTATCACTGTCATATTTATATGTCCAAGTCCTAGCATTCATTATATCCCCATCAGGACTATAGGACTCATCTTCAAGATTTTCATTAGTCACTACCGGTTTTCTGAAATACTTATTTCTTACCTTAGCTTTGACAACAGGTACCTGGTCAGGAATAATATTTCTTTCAATGACTTCCGTATCTTCATGTCCTCTTGTATCTTTAGTATGAATTTCAAATTCATACTTACCAGGCTTCTTTATAATTAATTCTACTTTTTCTTTATCATAAGAATCTACATACATATCCAAATTTTTAATATAGCTTGATGTAGAATTTGAAGTCGGTGTAATTACTGCTGAATCGCCTGTATCCTTGTTTTTTATTCTAAATTCCACATAGGCACTAGGATATAGACGGTGATAAATACTATTATTAGTAAGTACAATTTTTCGGTTTTCTTTTAAATCTCCTTCGGCTTTCAGTCCTGCGTGCGGAGTAGGAAGAACAGGTCTTTTTATCATTGCTGTACTACTTTCACCATTTCTTGGGTCAGCTTCAATCTCAATATAAACATCATCAACAAAATCAAAAGCAATAAGTCCTCCAGTTGCACTCTCAAAATCATCACCACGGCCTAGTTCATATTCATTGCTTTCAAGTCTTTCGTGTCTATCAACTCCACCATTTCCGTCACGATCCCTATACCACTCCCAATAAGAGTTTCCAACACCTTCTTCATCTGCTTTTCTAGCACTATATGTATCACCGTCGCAATAAAACCTACTCCTATTAGATACCCAACCAAAAACACCTTCATAGAAGGGGTCTTGTCCATCTAAAGCAGCTTTGGCAGATGCTACTCTGCCATCAATAACCTTTGTTGAGTCTGTAGCAGCTCCTGTCTTTCCGGCGGTGTCTTCGCCCTCAACTCTAAAGTATTTCATGCCTTCATCAGAATAAGTTACCTGTATTTCAGAACTATCATCAAATTCCGGAAGAGGCTGGAGGCTGCTTTCACTATTGCCGGCATACCAACGGTACTTTATAATTTTTGCTCCTTTGCTCGGTCTGCTATCTTTTGCACTTACTGTAAATGTTTCGTTTATATCTGCCTGTGAAGGAGCGTCACATACCATGATAAGCTTTAAATCATCCGGATTTATTACTGTAATATTATCCTCATAGGTGTCGCTGTCACCTTTATTATTCTCGACCTTAAGCTTGATATGGTACGTACCGGGCTTATCTACAACAATACTTGGGTCAACATAGGGCTTACTGATGCAGTCGAATGTTAAAGGCTCAGGGTAAAGTGCTCCGTTAGGACCTGTTACTTCGATTATTCTTTTAGTGATAGAGGAGTTTTCTGCTTCTGATTTATCTTTGTACCCAAAATCCTGGTATGTTTCTACAGTCTTTCGTGTGGTAAACATTGCTGTTACGCTTGTGGGTTCAGGGTCTACAGGCTGCGGTCCGAACTCAAAAGTTTTTCCGAAGTGGTCTTCGATATCCCTTCTAGCTGTGGCTGTCCAATATATAGGGCTGCCATTGCTATAGGTAGCCGCGAAAAAGCTGTCTTTATCGGTATACTGACCACCTAATTGATCACCATTGACTAGAATAATCATAACAGCGTTAAATTTGATTACTCCTATATCATTCGGTGGATGTGCCCAATAATTTTTAATTGCATTTTCGGCCGAAGGATTATCATTTATCAACTCGTTCATTACTGCTGTATTGCGTTCATCATTTTGCGTAAATGGAATACTGTAAATATCTGATTTATCTGATTCATAATTGGAGTAGTCCAACCTGGTTTTATATGGAGTGCCATTTATGACAACTGATGCTTCATACCCAATAGTCCTATATTTTGTTCCTGAGGTAGCTGTTGTTGAGCTGGCGCGTATGAAAAGAGTATTATTTTCTAGCCATACATCTTGATCATCACTGCCATAGTTGTCTTCTCCACCAGCTGCCGATACAAAAGGTGCGTATACAGCGGTACAGAATGCAAACAGATAAAAGAAGATTAAGGACAGGGAAACTGTCCTTTTGAACGTAAATATCCTTTGCAACTGCACCATCTTTTTATGCCGTAAATATTTTGATAATCGTGACATTTTTATTCACCTTCTATTTCACGTATTTCTCCAAGATAAATTTCCTTTTGGACTGCTAATTTGTCACTCCAATTAAATTTTGCAAACTGTATTTCTAAATCAGTTTCGTACCACTTGCCGGTTTCTATTTCATCCCATAAATATTTTGAACTTGTAGGTTCGGAGTAATAGAATTGAATATAGCCTCTTATCCTTACCGCTTCACTATCTCCACCTAGATAAGCTAGTGATTTATCTGTAATAAACTTAGCTTTTTCAACAACAGTAAAATCTTTTATTCCTTGCACTTTTAAATCCAAATATTGTTCAAGCGTTAGAGGTTCTCCTGTAGAGTTTAATTTATACTTTTTACCCGTCAAACACTTTGCTAATGCAGCCTTAACTTCATCTTTATGTCCATCAATAGTCCGATAATCTACATTATTCCATGTATTCTCATAGGTTACAGCCATATCATAAACACTATTAAGAGAATTGCCGTATCTCTTTAAAAAGTCCGCATGAGCTTCTTCCATAGTGGCCCATTCTGCATGGTCAGGCTTCATGTTTCTCAATCGCTCAATCACTGCCTTTTCGTCTGTCTTAGGAAAGAGGATATCTGCTATATCCTTCTGCAGCTCAGGTACGATTCTTTTACTTTCATCAAGCATTCTAACTACCATAGTAGAAGCTTCTGCCCTTGTGGCTGTCTTATCTGCTCCGAAGCTGCCGTCCGGGTAGCCTGTAACAATGCCTTTGACATAGGCTTTTAGTGCGTATTCCTTAAACGGAGAGGGGATACTGCTATAATCGGTAATCTGCTGTGCGTATTTGCTTATATTATCGGGATAGCTCTCGTTCATGCTGCGTACTACCATTCTTGCGATTTCGCCACGGGTGATGTTCTTGTCGATATTATCAAATTCACCGTTTACGATATGACCTTTCTTTGTTGCTTCATCAACATAAGGTTTTGCCCAATGCTGGGTACTTGAGGCGGTTGGCTCGAATCCTTGACTTACCATGAATATCTTTGTAAATTCTGCCCTGGTGATGGTGGCATCCGGTTTAAATGTACCATCGTCATACCCGTCAATGGCTCCCATACCCACTAAGAAGGAGATGGTTTCTTTGAACCATGAGCTTTCTTTGATATCTGAAAACTTTGCTATTGTGTAGTCAATTAATTCTTCTAATGTGTCCCGGATAACTGAGATATCTCTGACTTTGTTTTCTATAAGGCTCTTCACGCCATTGATTAGAATATCGGTCAGACTTTTTTCTGCGGCCAGAGCCGGGGATGCTATTGAAAACATGAGAAGCACTACAATTAACATACTGATGAGTCTTTTTTTCATTGGTAGACACCTTCCTTTAATAATATATTTGTTTTATTAAATATTTTATTTGTATTTATAAATATTATATACTTTTAGACCTGTTCTGTCAATGAATATATTCGTGTTTGCAAATTTTATATTTACATTGTAAAATTTGTAGAGTATAATTGAATATATAAATTGTAAGGAGGCTCTAAAATGTTTAGTTATCAACCATTGTGGATTACATTGGCTCGTAAAAATATGCAAAAGACCGAGCTTCTAAAGAAACCCGGAATTTCTTCAGCTACATTGGCAAAGTTAGGCAAGAACGAATATGTATCTTTAAATGTCCTAGATAATATTTGCGAGAGTCTGCAATGTAGCATTGAAGATATTGTTCAGCATATTCCGAATGCAAATAAAAACTTGGAATAATATAACTATTACTTTATAATATTATTCGACAAAAATTTATGTCAATATTTCTATAGAAAATAGATAGAGGGGTAGGAGGAAATGAGGAAAAAACAGGATTATATTGTTTTTGCGATAAGCTCAGCTTTTTTTGCTTACTTCTTTTATGCTTTTAATTTTAAAAACGATATTCCTATAATGACTACTGGGTTCTTGCTTCTATTATTGAATTTACTGTTATTGATTTTTTACAAGGATAAGTTTCTTATTTCGACAATGGCTATTCAGTTTATATATATCCTCATATTAATAATAAATAAGAATTATGATTATACATTTTTGTTATTGCTGCACGGTATGTATCTATATCACTATGAGTCCAAGTTTTCAAAACTGATCCCATTGTTTATTGGAATCGGACTTATTACATATTTTACATTCCCTTTTGTATCTTATTTTAAAATAGTCTTCTATATAGTTTTATATGTTTCTTCCTTATTATTAGTGTTTATGAATGTTGATATTAAAGTTAATCGAATTCTGAGTGATATAAACTTTTTAAAGAGAATATTCGAGAAACTCAACAAAACAAAAACACTGGATGAGTTTTTGGAAGAGACCTGTAATCTTACATCTATCTATTTAAAGTGTTCATTTAGCAGTATATTGCTTTATGATAATAAAAGAAATCGCATACAATTACTTTATACAAATGTTTCTAAAAATCTACAAGGCTCCTTACTGGATATATGTAATGAACCTGCCTTTATAAATGTGTTTTCTAAGAACGAGTGGAAACTTATCGTGCGAGAACATCCGCTTCCTCTGCAATACTTGCACGGAAGAAACATCCGGTCCGTTTACTGCGTTCCCCTTGATTATAATGATGAGTTGAAAGGAATTCTACTGCTCGAAGATATAAATTACAATTCCTTTTCTACTATAAGTGATGATTACTTCTATATGATAAAGGATAATATTACTCTTGGTTTGCTTGAAAAATTACGGGTTAAGCAGATAGAGGATATGAATAAGAAGGATGGCTTGACTGGTGTCTTTAATCAAAGGTATTTTGCAGAATATTGTGAAACCTTCATTAGAAGCCGGGAAGGGACTGACAGAGGCTTTTGCTTTGTTACTTTTGATATAGACCATTTTAAAAGATGTAATGATACCTATGGCCACCAATTTGGAGATAAAGTTCTTAAAATCATTAGCGACATCGCTGCAAATAGTATTAGAGAATATGACTTAATTGGGAGGACCGGCGGAGAAGAGTTTTGTATCATAATGGATGAAGAAGATATCAATAACGTAAAGAATAGGGTAGAAGAAATACGCAGCAAGATAGAAAACACAAAAATATTGAATGACAATACCGGCGAAGAGACAAGTGTAACATGCAGCTTCGGTATTTCTCAATTCCCTAATGATGCACTTACTATGTATGACTTAAAGGAGAAGGCGGATACTGTTGCTTTATATTATGGGAAAACGCATGGACGTAACCAAGTAATAGTTTATAGTCCGGAACTGGAAGCGGCAGGTTAAAAAAATAAATGTGAAAAGTTATAATTTGGAAATCTGATAGCAGGGAAAATTCTCTGCTTTTCTATTATTAAAATTCATTCCCATTTACTAGCACTTTAATGTTACAAAGATGGTTATTCTGAATGTTACATAACTAACTTGTGTAACATTCGTTTTTCAGTAATATCAATGCTTTCAAGGGATGATTTTGAATCTGCACTATTGAATGTTTCATAATAGTAAGATATAATGTCTTTTGTAACATAGTAGTATATAGTATAAATTTGGAAGTGGAGTGTGCTATAAGATGGAATCGGTTGAACCAATTAGAGATATTAAAGTAATAAAAAGTATGAGAGCTGTATTAAAATCCCAGTCTACAAGAAATGAGTTGCTTTTTATACTAGGGATTAATGTTGGATTAAGAATAAGCGATATTTTAAAATTACAAGCTAAAGATTTGATAAAGCCTAATGGCAAAACTGCAAAAGATTATGTTATTATTACGGAGCAGAAAACACATAAAACAAAAAAATTTTATATTGGTGATATAGTAAAAAAAGTAATCGAAAATTATATAAGGGAAGTCGGAGTAATGAATCCTACAAATTACATATTCAAAAGCCGTAAGGGTGAGAATTCTCCTATAACAAGGCAGCAGGCTTATAGGATATTAAATAGTGCAGCGGAGCTCTTAGGTCTAGTAGAAAGAGTTGAGAAAAATGGCAGTAAGTTTCTCATTTCTGGAGAAATTGGTACTCATACTTTACGAAAAACCTTTGGTTATCATGCATATCAAAATGGCACATCCCTTGAATTATTAATGACTATTTTTAATCACTCGTCAAAAACTCAGACTTTAAGATACATAGGTATTACTGAAGACCAGAAGAAAGATGTTTATTTACAATCGAACTTAGGATAATCTTTCATGAGTTTTACAAAAAAGTTCGACCATTTTTAACTTAACTATGATAAAGGTATATGATAGTAATAGTCAGTGTAATATCTATTGCACATTAGTTCTATATTGCGAACTTATTGTCTAATAGTTTCAGTTGACGACAATCAAAAGGAGGAAATTAAGGTATGCCAACAATTAACATCTATGATGCTATTCATGTCTCCTTAAGTGAAAGATGGAGGTATCCATTTAATTTAAAGTTCAAAAGCACAATAAAAGACAATAGGGCTAATGGCCCTGGTGTTTATTTGATTAGCTTTAAATATAGCCCTATTTATTTTGGGAAATATCAGCCTTTTAGGCGCAATAATATTTTTAATGATCGCTGGTTGAGACACATGGAGACAATCACCTTGCGTGGTGAGCGGGTTGGTTTTGGCTCCAACTCTAGATTGGATAAAGTTTTACCAACGGTATGTGATGATTTGAAAACAATACTGAAGAAACTCCCGGAAGATGAATTATCTTACCGTATGAACGACACTGGCGTGTGTTCGAGCTACTATCGCCGAGTATTTGCAAGTCAGAATTGGCCACAACTATCTACCGCTACGCCCGAAAATATTCTTGATGATTTTGATTTTCGCTACTATAAAATTGGCAACATACAACATGCTGAGCAGGCGAAAAAGGTAACGTCATATATAGAGGACGAGGTCATCAAAGAATTTTGCTTGCCTATTAATAATACTAAAGGTAGCATAAAGCCTCAATCTATTGATTGCATAGAATCGAGAGTATTCGACCTGAGCGAAAACCAAAATTTGCAAATGGAATTGGAGTTACATTTAAATGTAAGGAAATGTTTTGAAAGATGAACATAAGTAAATTAATATCAACCCAGATAAACGAAACAAACCCATATTACATGAAATGGATACGCATTCTTTATATATGGTGAATTAACTTAACTATTAAATTATTTTTTATATATTTTGGTTTCAAATAATAGTTTTGGACAAACTTTTACTTCTTACAGCATAAAAAATAATAACGGTTTAATGTTAGTTTTAAGTTCTGTTTTGGACAAACTTTTTTGTAATTGTAGATCTATTTATCAAATTCTAAAAAGTTTTTTTTAAAAAAGGTTTACAAAAATTATCTTCGATTTCTATAATATGATTAGTCAAAAGGCATCATACCAACCATGAAAAGGGTAATTGGGCACTCTAAAATGTGGCTTTATTGCCTTTTTTTATTGCCTTTAATAACTTATTTCTGGTTTCTCCATAAAATGAGTTTTTTTGCGAAATATTGACAAATCATTGCCTTAATTATACAATATTTACAGGGATAATTTTCCGTAATGTTATCCCTGTTGGTATGGTGCTGTTTTGATATCTTTATTTCTCCACGCAATATGACATTTTTATTTTGTGGAGGGATACATATGCAAACAAACTTACAGCGTAGGAGAGTGGGCAGACCAACTCTTGAAGAGGCGGAAGCCAGAAGAAAAAATAAGATTCCCTGTCCTGAAGTAGGGAAAGTGATTCAAATAACACTTAAATCGGTAGCAGGCAATACCAAAAGAGAAACATATGTCGGTAAAGTAACGGACGACTATCCCGCGTTTATTATTGTGCAGGCCAAGAATAAGCAAAGGGAATGTTTTAGTAAGACAGATATTGCCATTGGCAGATATTTAATTAATTATTTGTAAAAATTCTCATTTTTGTATTTTCACGCATAATTTGTTGTGATATGATTACTTATGAGAAACTTGCATATTATTAAGTTTATTTCAGGGGTGTAAGTGTGGAAGAATTAAAGAGATTTGAAACAGCACTTTTAAATCAAAACCTGGCTTGTTCTACAATTAATTCCTACTTAGAAGATGTTATTAAATTTCTTGAATGGTCAACTAATGAAGTTAAAGCAGAAAATGGTTGTTCTAATAATAATTTTTTTGAAAGCTATATTAAATATCTAATAAATAAGAAGCTTTCTATTTCTACCATCAACCGTAGAATTGTATCAATAGGCAAGTATTGTTCTTTTATTAAAAGTATCGAATCTTCTATTCCTCTTTTTCCTAGTGCTCAGGTCGGCAATGATTATCTCTCGTCCAAAGAAATTATGAGATTAAAAAATGAAGTTTATAAAATAAAAGATAAAACTATAATTTCATTTTTAATTTATGCTGGTCTAACCGCAAAAGAAATCTGTAATTTACTTCTAAGAGATATAGATTTATCTGCTGATAAAATTTATATAGAGAACCGAATTGTCCCTTTACACAAAAAACTAAAGAGTATAATTATCGAGTATCTATCTAGCAGATATTACAAAAAAAACAATGAGAACTTATTATTTTATTATAGATCCAAAATGAGTCCTTCCGGTATCCATAGAATTGTAGGCAGTTACTCGATAAAACCTACCCAACTTCGGAATACTTTTTTTCATTATTTAGAGGATAATAACTGCGATTTTTTTATCTTTTATTATTTGTTAGGTAAAAAAATTGAAACCTTTAACGAAACGATCAACTTTGATAAAGTAAAAAAAATAGTAGAAGATATTCAGTATTAATAGTTGCAATCTCTTGAATTAGTTTGGTATAATGTATATATATTAATTTTTTTATCAGGGAAGCATTATAAGCGACCCATCTGACCAAAGTCCCTGTATAGGGCATATTATGACAATGAAATATTATTATGTGTGAAAAGTCTATTGATTTCTGTCGATAGACTTTTTTTATATCCAAATTTATTTAATTAAGGGGGAAGGTATATTATGAAAGAAGTAAGAAAAAATCTGTTTGTGATTGATCTGATGCAAGACTCTATGCTTCAAAAAGAAGTAATAGAATACTTTTTTATCAGAAAAGTCACAAAAGAGGTTAACGGAACGGTCAAGCTGGCTGTGACGTTGGCAGACAAAACGGGGGAATTACGGGGAACCATTTGGAATGAACATATTCAGGAAACTCACTACAAGATGGAAAATACATTTTGTCGTATATCCGCTTCAGTTGGAATGTATAAGGGTTTGTACACTCTTAATATTACCAACATGGAACCGGTGCATCCTGAGTTAGTATCCTATAGTGATTTTTGCAGCTCTATTGATAATATCGATGAGTTGTACGGGTCATTTGTAGAAACATATCATTCCGACATTCAGAAAACACATTTAGTTGAATTACTGGATAAGTTTTTTATGAATGAAGTCATTAGTAAGAAGTTTAAAGATTTACAGGGCGGCACAAAAGTGCATCATGTTCAAATGGGCGGTTGCCTAATGCATACTATGAGTGTGTATAATAACTGTAAACTTCTTGCGCGGAACTATCTATCTCAAAACTTATATTCAGAACTTGATATGGATATACTTCTTACAGCAGCGTGTATTCATGACATAGGTAAGATTAAGGAGTACAAACCTTTTCCATTCAATCAAAGAACTGATGAAGGTATCCTTATCGGTCATTTAGTTCTTGGCATATGTATGGTATATAAGGCACTCTCTGATATCAAGACCTTTCCGAAGCAGGAGGAAATTAAACTTATACATCTACTTTCAACTTCGCATGGCGAGATGGATAAAATCATAAAACCTGCTACTGTCGAAGCATTGATACTCAATAGAAGTGATGAACTTGATGCTAGAGTAGACGGATTCAACCAAATACTTCTGAATGACTCCGAAGTCGGCAATATCACAAGGTTTAACCCGATATTAGACCAGTATATTTATAAAAAATGAGGGGGGAGGTATATGTTCTATTATGGGAACAACCATGTGCTAAAGCAATTGAATCAATCAAAATCCGCTACCTTTCAAATCTTGAGAGGTCCAAAAGGACTTGGTAAAAGTTTGATTGCTAAGACACTGGCTAAACATTTGCTTTGTGGGCTAAAAAGAAAAAGTTGTACTTGCAGCAGCTGCAAAAGATTCAATACCAGTAATCATCCGGATTATTTTTATGTTGGATTAAAGGATGATGAAAGCAATTTAAAGGTGGAGCAGATTATTCCTTTGATACAAGAAACCAACTCACAACCTTTAATGAGCAGTTACAAAGTGGTGATAGTAGACGATGCTCATAGGCTTACACCTGAGGCACAAAATAAATTACTGAAGACATTGGAGAATTCTCCGGGATATATGCGATTTATATTTGTTGCACATGAACGTCTATTAAGTACCATCGAAAGTCGCGCTGTGATACATAATTTTTTTCCCCTTCTAAATGCTGATATGCAAAAGTTCATTTCTCAGCTAACAGAAGATGCTCATAAGCAAGAAATGCTATTTGCAGTGGCTGATGGTTGTCCTGGGGTGGCAACTCGGATTAATGAAAATGCAGAAATATATAAGTATTTTCATACTATAACCGAGGCGGTTATTGGCAATGATATTAAACTGGCGCTATCAAGTGCCGGCCTTCTAAAGGAAAAGGATGCAAATAACATTATGACTGTCCTTGATTCATTGATAGAACCTTTTTTAAAAGGCTTATATACTCTGTTCTTGGATATGATTAATGTTAAAATGGGAGATACTTTTTCCATACGTTATAAAAGCAAGCTTTCACAAATGGCAAAGAAGGTTAAGACCGTAAGTATTGGTCAGCTTTATGAACAGCTTAAATGTATAGAAGAAGCTATAAATGAAGCAAAATATAACCTTTTGACAAGTGAAAGGCTTATAGTATTACTAAATAATATATCTAATAATAATTAAGGGGGACGACAATATGTTAAATAAGGTAATTTTAATGGGCAGACTTGTAAAGGATCCGGAGCTTCGTTATACAGCTAGTAATGTTGCTGTTTGCAGCTTTACTGTTGCTGTTGATAAGAACTTCGTGAAACAAGGAGAGCAAAAGCAAGCTGATTTTGTTCAGGTTGTGACCTGGCGAAATACTGCCGAGTTTGTAAGCAAATATTTTACTAAGGGCAGAATGATCGTTGTGGTAGGAAGTCTTCAAACCAGAACTTGGGATGACCAAGAAGGCAAGAGACGGTATGTTACTGAGGTCGTTGCAGATGAAACCTACTTTGCAGACAGTAAAAGAGATAGTGATGATAGCAATAAGCTGAATGCTGGTTTTGGTAAAAATAGTTTTGCAGATGTAGACGGATTTACACCAATAGATTCAGATGATGACCTGCCTTTTTGAATGCTTCTCTGTTAAAACCACAAACTGAATAGAATTTTTTTTTAAAAGACGTGTCCTTAAATATGACACGTCTTTTAGTTTTATAATTAAGGAGGACAGTATATGAAAAAAATTTATATTTGTAGCCCGCTCAAAGGTCTAGACGGCAATTATAAGAAAAATACCATGTATGCCAGAGAGATTGCTAAACAAGTGTTTGAAAATGGTGATTTACCCATTGTTCCGCATTTGTTTTTTCCGCTAATCATGAATGATACCAATCCAGCAGAAAGAGAAAAAGCAATAAAAATGGGATTAGAGCTTCTGAAAATGGCTGATTGTGTACACGTTTATTGTCGTTATGGTGTTTCTTCAGGGATGAAAAAAGAAATTGACTTGGCTATTGAGCTGGGTATACCGGTTAAATATATGGCATAACTAAATCAGTAAGGGGGAAGAAGATAATGAATGTAAGTCTATATAGAAAATGGCGACCCAATACCTTTTCTGATGTAATAGGGCAGAAAGAAATAGTAGATACTCTGTTAAATCAAATGAAAGAAAATAAGTTATCTCATGCTTATATGTTTATTGGTACAAGGGGCACAGGAAAGACAAGTACTGCAAAGATTTTAGCCAAAGCAGTTAATTGTCTTGCGCCGAATATTCATGAGCCTTGCGGTAAATGCAAAGCATGTGAAAGCCACAATTCTTCTATTGATATAATCGAATTTGATGCCGCATCTAAGAATGGTGTTGATGATATTCGGAGGATAGTAGACCATGTCGCATATACACCTGCGGAGAATAAATACAAAGTCTATATAATTGACGAAGTACATATGCTTTCTAAAGGGGCATTCAATGCTCTTTTGAAAACTTTAGAGGAACCACCTGAATATGTCATTTTTATATTGGCAACTACTGAACCCAATAAAGTTCCTGCGACTATAAGAAGCCGCTGCCTAAAGTTTCAATTTAAGAGAATTGGCATTGAAGACATTGTACAAAGGATGCAATATATCTGTGAGAAAGAAGAGAGAAGAATTGAATTAGAAGCCCTGAGATTAATTGCTGCTAATAGTGATGGTGCAATGCGTGACGCACTTTCAATGCTGGAACAAGCCTTTCATGTTTCAGAAGATGAGGTTTTAACAGAATCTGTGGTTGCAAATATGTTAGGGTGCAGCAATCAAACATCTGTTATTAGATTTGTGGAGTCTATCTTAAATTTGAACCTGCAAATTATCGTGTCATTTCTCCATCAATTTATTAGGCAAGGAAAGGACGAAATACTCTTACTTCAAGACACTGTTCAAATACTCAGAGATTGTATGATGCTAAAATCAAGTAATAACCGGTTTGAATTGGACAACTCTTCTGAATATAAAGAAGCATTAGAAAATCTCAGCAATAAGGTGTCTTTAGAGAGAATACTTTATATTCTCAATGAAGTGAATGCCTTGTATAATAAAGCAAAAACTGTTATCAACCCTCTCTTAGTAATCGAAACAGGTGTAACTATGCTGTGCCTTCCCGCTTTGATGGGAAAGGATGAAACAAATATACCTTCTATTGTAACCAAATTAGAACTAATGGATGAAAAGATTAATTCTATTGTCCATTCGGATAAAATTCATACAAAAGAAGTTGTATTTGAAGAAGCTACTATTGTGGATCCTGTTGATATTACTAACTTTTTCGCTGAGCAGCCTTCCAGTATTATTGACGAAAGGGTAGAACCGGATATTTCTGCAATATCTACAGAAAAGCAGTGTGAAAAAAGTGAAGATGTTAAAGAAGATTTGACTTGTTCCTATAAAAGTAGTCACTTTTTCGAGACATTAAAAACATTTTCATCAATGCAGCTGTTTTCAGATAATACCATCAGTAAACTCATACAGGATATTGATGCTTTATTTGTACAGTTTCCCGCGTATATGAAAGATAACGACCAGGAGGCGGAACTGCGTGCTGAATTATACAATCTTCTTATTCCTATGCTTGGTGAAGAGGATTCTACAAAAGCTATTTATCAGCTTGTTAGTAAGAATTCATTAGTATCTCAAAATATCGAAAACACTGTAGATGGATTCATAAAAGAACTAAAATCTAAAGACATGACATTTGCAACTCTAATGTCTGCAGGTGACTATGAAGTTGTAGCAAAAGAAAGTTGCCGCATAAGAACCATCTTACCATTTTCTCATATACTTGAGAGTTTTTACGGAAAGGTATTTAGTGAAAAAGGATTTTTTATGATTATCCAGGTTGATGAAGCTTAAAGGGGGACGGTATATTATAGAAATGGAGGACATGATATTCTCATGTTTCTCCTTTTTTATTTTTGGGTTTTCGTATTAGTTGATTGTTTAGGAAGATTAAATAGCATATAGAAAGGATGCCTAAAATCGGATTAATTGGTTGAGAGCATCCTTTTAAAGTGGTATAATAGAATTATAAATACTATCAAGTAAGAGAGGTTAATAAAAATGATAAACGATATTAAAAATTCTAAACAAGAATATTCGGATGAAATAATGAAAATTTTACTTTCTTATAATGTGAAAGAGATTCAAGAAATATTAGAGTTGCAGGGTTTTACAGAAGATAAAATACTCTTTACAATTAACAAATTGGACGGTGGCAAATATGATGTAACATTAGGATTCAACCCCTTTGGAGAAGATATTTGCTCTAAAAAATTAGATACATACTTGGACGCATATAGATTCGTAGCAATTAGAACATTGCTACATTATGATATAAAAAGTTATTAAATTAAGTATATGGAACATTACAAGAAAATAGTGTCTCATTAAAGACGGATAGCCTTATTTTTAAGGGGGAAGGGACATTTCTAAAAGTGAAACCTTTGTCGAACAATTATCATTATTCTAAAGTTAAAACTAGCAACGAAATTCGTTGCTAGTTTCTTTTTATTTTTTATTAAAATTTATTTAAGAAAAGAAGCATAAGTTAATCTATTATTTCATTATTGACGAGCAGACATAACTAAGGTAAAATTTTCAATTAGAGGGAGGTCTTTGATGTGAGATTAAACAAAATACTTATTGCAATAATTATTATATTGCTATTATTACTGATAGGTTTATATTCTATAGTTTTTTCAACCCCAAATACAAAAAGTTCAACAGCTCAAGTTAACTCAATTAATCCTATTTTACCTCGAATGCATTTTAGATTAATAAAAGATTCTTTTTTTGCACTATCAAGTGATGCTTACGACAAAATGTCAGCATATATAGACCAACATAATTCTGCGGCCCTTATTGAAATGGTTGATCAGAATCTTATTGTTCCCGTAGAAGCATTAAATATTGAAGGAACGGTGCTTGAAAAGTATGATAATGGAGCAGTAAAAGTGAAATACAGGTACAATCGCGAGGATCCAAAATCTTTAAAAAGATATGATAAGGTTGAAGGATATCTACCTGTAGAGGCAATTGAACTTACCAGTATACCCTCTGATATAGATATAAAATTTGTCAAAAGTCTCGAGTCCATTTTTAATACACAACTATATCAAATTTCTGGTTATGCTAATGGTAGCTGGATTAATAATCAATTCGAAAAAGATTCAGTATATAAAATTCAATATTACCCAAGGCAGGGCATTATAGTTATTTTTATCCCAATAGACTCCAATACTGATTTTACACCAATTAATAATTATTTAAGTTATCTTTTCCCTCAAAGTGACAGCATCCTTAATGAAATATCACAATCCTTAGTAAATATAGTTGAACAATCATTATACCGTAGATCCAATTTTCAATTAGAAAAGAGCATAAGTGGACATAAAATAATCGTTTCTAGTGGATATGACGAAGATTATGGATTAGAAATAAAAATTGATTTGTTAGGCGAAAATAAAAATGACGTATATAAAATCTTGAATAATCAATAGATAATTAAAAACTAGCAATTAAGAATATACTGCTAGTTTTTAATTATTTCTGTGTTTATGTTTATAAAAAGAGAGGGAGAATGATTTCATTATTTTAACCAATGATAAAAATCACTCTTTTATTAATCCTTCACTTATCCATTCATCAATTCCAGTGTTAAGTAATTCATCCTTATTTAACAGTATTTCCTTAAGTTCTTTTTTTGAATAAGCATAAAATTCTTTGGATATAGTTCCCGGTACACCAAACTTTAAAATTTCTTGTTCTATACAGTACAATAATCTATCGAGGTTTTCCAAATCAGAATTAACTGGATATAATGGAAGTTCATTTGCTTCTTTATACTTCTGTCTTAATTTAATTATAGAGATTATTAAATCATATGTCTTTTCGGATACATCGGATAATTCCTTTGGGAATTCTGTATATAACATGGTTATTTCTTCATCAGGGATAAGCATATTATCACTCCATTCAAATTTGCTTTTCAAAGCCTATAGAACAGCTTTGCGGTATTATTTTATAAATTATTGTATCATTTTTCTCTGTATTGTGTCTAGCCAAATTAATATCTCATAAAGATTGAAAAAAAGTGCCTTTAATCTCAAATAGTTTGAAAAAAACTTTCAACATAAAATTGTATAGTCATTACTTCCTTTTACATACTTTTCTAAAATCTTCTATCATATTTTCTACTGCATTTTCACCATTTTCAAAACTAAGTTCAATAGTTATGCCGTCAATATTCTTTGTGGAAGTATCAAAAGATAACAACAAATCAAGACTCATTTCCGAGAAAAACGAATACTCTTCAATGAATTTTATAATCTCTGTCTGTTTGTCTTTTCCAGCAGTCGCATATATAAATGAAAGCCCACACAACATAGCTGGAAATGGTTGTTTTCTGATGAAGTCAGAATTTACTATTCCACCAAATCCGAATCTTTGGCACCCGAAAACATCACAAAGAATGTGTTCAATACTAACTGCATAACCTTGGGCATGAGCCCCTATATGAATAGACAATATAAACACCAACCTTCCTTTTTTGATAATTCTGCTTATAGCAGATTGAAAATCTAAATGTCCCTTAAAATCGATTATACCATAAAAAGGATAGTTATTTAAAAATATATTTTCAAACTTTTCGATAACTTTTTCAAACTTTTTGAGATAATTTTAACTTAACTAATAAAATGGATAGACTACATAGTATTCTATGAACGGTTTATCCATCTTTTTTTGTCAATATTTATATAATAACTTAATTGCTTTATTAATGTTACTATAGTATATTGGATTTATCTTATACAGGATAAACCTGTAGATAATGGTAGGGTTAGTTATGCGAGTTGAATCAGTTATCACTTCCGATAATAAAACTAGGTATATATTATTAGATTCTCTTGGCGATCCGGTTGAACCTGTCCTAAAGTATTTGAAATACAAAGATAACATTGGCTCAGCAAGAAACACTCTTAGAGCGTACTGTTATCACCTGAAGTTGTTTTTTGAATATTTGGAGCAGGAGCAACTTGATTATCGAGATATTGGCCTTGACGAAATGGCGGCATTTATGCGCTGGCTCCAGAATCCTTATGGAAATAAGAATGTATCCTCTATCAGTCCAGTTACTTCATCCAGAACAGCAAGGAGTATTAATATAATTATTTCTGCTGTAATAAGCCTATATGATTACCTGTTGAGACATGAAAATTATAGCCTTCAGCTTTCTATGAAATTAAAAAAACAAATATCTGGCTCACGCAGAGGTTTTAAGGATTTTCTTTACCATGTCAATCAAAATAAAAGTTATGATACAAAAATTCTTAAACTCAAAGTACCCAACCAGAAGCCCAGAACTATTACCAAAGAAAAGATAAGCACAATATTGGATGCTTGCTGCAATATAAGGGACAAGTTTCTCATCCAATTATTGTGGGAAAGCTCTATGCGTATTGGAGAAGCTTTAGCTTTATGGCTAGAGGATTTTGAAATTGATGCACGTAAAATTCACATTAGGGATCGTGGAGAACTATCTAATCATGCAGAAATCAAAACAGTGTGCAGTCCTAGAAGTATTGATGTCTCTGCTGAACTAATGAATGACTATATGGACTATATCGCTGAATATCATACTGATGATGTAGATACAAACCACGTTTTTATCAAGCTTTCTGGGGAAAACAAGTATCAGCCAATGGAGTATCCAGAAGTCGTTTCACTTTTCGAAAGGCTGAAAAACAAAGTAGGATTTGACGTTACACCTCATATGCTCCGGCATACTTCCCTCACAGAACTGCGTAAAGCTGGTTGGAAGGATGAACATTTAATGAAGCGTGCTGGACATGCCCATGTTCAAACAACTATACAAATGTATATCCATCCTTCTGACGAAGACATACGCAAGGATTGGGAGCAATCAGAACAAAGGATGAGGATTGAAAGAAGAAAAGAAGGTGATGAAAGGTGAATGCCGAATTAGAAATCAGGGCTAAAAAATCCAAATTAGAAGAACTCGAAAAATTTCTGAATGGGTATTGGGGGCGCGATATTTGGGACATATCAGATAATATCTTTGATAATATACGTTCACCCAAATTAACCCGAAAAGTAAAAATAATTAATTTTTCTGCCTTTAGTACTGGTATAAGTCATGAGTTAAAATACTTCTTTTCATCTAGTATAATGAAAAAGAGCATTAGTTTTAATTTGTTTTTACACTACAGTTGCTATTTTAAACAGTTTTCTAACTTTCTTAAACAATATTACTTATGCATAGATACAATATTAAGTGTACCTTTTAGTAAATTAAAAATTCAATGGCGTACTTACTTAATAGGAAAAGGTAAAAGACTAAAGCCTGACGGTAGTTTATCAAATAAACATTACGAATGTTTTGTAAGTCAATTCTATAATTTTATTTTCAATTATTATGATATAAGAGAAGAATTTGAAAAAGATATTTGGGACTGCAGAAATATCCCAGGTGCCAGGATCACACCAGTTAGTACTCAATATTACCTTGATTTTAATAACATCCCAATTGCTTTCCGTGAACTTGCTAAAAAATATATTAGAGTCCGGCTTTCTAAACTATCTATATCACAATGTTATACAGACATTATGGCATTAAAACTACTTTTTGGTTTTGTACATAATAAGTATCCTATGTGGAATAGCCTGATAAATATCACTCGTAATGATATGGAAGAGTTTATTATCTGGTTTACTAGTCATACTTCTGGTTGGGAAAAGTGCCATTTAACTTATTTCGTAAATATTCATACTTTTTTAACGTACATACAAAGAGCGGAATATTCTGAGGCACCGGATAAACCTGTCGCATGCCTTATCTTTGAAAATGATTTTCCAAGGCTTCGGAGCAAACCACGAGAAGACATAAAGTATATTCCTGAAGAAGTTATTTTCCAATTAGAAAGCAATATTGAATCTATAAAGCCTGTAGAATACATCCCTATTGTAATTTTGTTGCGAGCATCAGGATGGCGTATTTCCGATATACTTAACCTCAGGTATAACAATTGTTTGGATCGTACTTCCCAAGGATGGTATCTTTGTGGAGATATTTTAAAAACTGATGTTTTAGGACATAGGATTCCAATAACTGATGATGTCGCAGCTATAGTCGAAGCAGTAGTAGAAAGTACAAGAGAAAAAAGTACCTATGAGAATAATCCATATAATTTACTATTTGTACGCTTTGAAGGAAAACGGATGGGCAAACCCCCAACAAGAGATGTTATTAGCAAAGCATTAAATCGCTTAGCATTCGAAAAGAATATTTGTGATAACCAAGGTAATGTTTTTAAGTTTGGTAATCATGCTTTTCGTCATACTAAAGGGGTTGAGTTAATTAACAATGGCATGAACATACTTCATGTTCAAAAGTGGATGGCTCATGCCTCGCCTGAGATGACTTTGAGGTATGCAAAAATACTAGACACAACTATGCGAAAGTCATGGGAAGAAGTTGCAAAGAAAGGCTTATTTAGAATTAGCGAATCAGGAAAGCCAATAAGGATTGATATATCTGATATTGAAAATGAGGATATTATCGAATGGGAGTATATACGTCACAACCTGGATGCAGTCAGAATGCCTTTGGGATACTGTATGAAGCCTAAAAAGCAGGAATGCCATACACAACTTAATCCATGCTTGACCTGTCGAAACCTTTGCACAACTACAGACTTTATTCCCCAGTACGAATTAGAAATACAGGAAACTAAGGCTGTAATTGAACGAGGTAAATCACAGAACCGCAATGTGTGGATTGAAAAGAATCAAGCTCTTTTAGAACGATATGAAAGTATATTATCTGTTTTAAAGGGTGGTAAAACACATCATAAAGCCGGTAAAAAGGGCCGTGAATATATTGGGGAGGAACGTAACAATGGATAATCCAAGAATGCCTAATACAGAAGGGCTAAAAGCTCATGCCCGAAACAAAAAGGACGCTACTATTAAAAAGGTAGATGCAGCCATACAGAAGCTTATTAAAGAGAAGGGTCGCATTAACTTCAACAGTGTTTCGATGGAATCCGGTGTTTCAAAAGCATATCTATATAACCACTCTGATGTGCGGGACCGTATTGAGACTCTTCGAAGGCAGCAGGAAGGATTGCCGTCGCCTAAGCAAGTCAAACGAGAAATGACTAATGCCAGTAAGGATGTATTGATTGCTGCAAAGAATAAGCGTATTAAAACTTTGGAAGATGAAAATAAACAGCTGAAGGCTGAATTGTCTGCCCTCAGAGGAAAACTATACGACAAAGCGTAATAGATAATAAGAATTAACTTTTGCTTTTTAAGTTAATTCTTATTATCTACCGTAGAGGGGTTTGGGTCGAGTGTATGATGACAACAAACATATCTCCATCTGAGACACAAAGTTATTACCATTTAATCGAGCATGATAATAGCTTTGTGTCTCAGATTCATTATTCCGATCCAAATTCAAAATTATATTTATTATACTAAAATACTCCATTTTGTTTATCTCTATGATTTAGGCTCTTGTTTTTATTGGACACACTGATGCGCAGAAATCTTAGAATATCCTCACTGCTATTCAGCCAATAGTGCATTTTACAGGTTTTATCGTGTTCATTTAGGTGTATAAATTTAAAATAAGGTATTCCGCCACTGATCATTAAATATAAAAAAGGCTTTCATAAAGTATGTTCTTTGTTTCTTCGAATAGAATTAGGTAACATTACATCTATCTCTTTTTCAGAAAAAGTTTGTTCTTCCTCTGTTTTAAGGGCTTTTTGTGCTTTTGCATAGCTTTTTGCATCTGTCCTTGGTGAATTAGAATATACTTCTGCTGTTCTATTCTGTAATTCATCACGTTTTTTCATGATTTCTTTTATGTCAAGTATTTCTAAATCTGTAAGAAGTGATACATATTCTTCTCTTATTTTCCATAACAAATCTGACGCTTTTTGATGCTTCTGTGAGGTTTCTACTAATTTGAAGTTTTTAGTATATGTATTAAATATTAATAATACTAATGAAATCACAGTTCCTATTATTCCAGCAATTTTTTGATTTGAAATTATAGTTGCTACAAAACCTCCAGTTGTCGTTGCGGATAATACTATTTGTGCAATTTTTATATATTCATTTTGGGAGGTTAATCCTTGAATTTTTTTCTCATGGCAAGTTTGAGTGTATGTAACGCGTCCATATGCTTCTCGTATTTGAGATTCTAGCTTATATTTTTGACTAGCCTGGGAATCTTGTTCCATATATTTCCCTCCATTTTTGTTTTGCTGAGTATTCTTGCTTATTCGTTTCATAGGATATAGCGGCTATGGCATTATCATATGCGGTTGATGCTTTAGTCTGGAAATTTCCTTTTTTCCAAACATATCGATTGCTCCCCGGGGCTAGCCAATATTCTTGTTTAGTATCTAAATCTTTAAGATATTTGAAAAAATCTCTACTCATAAAATCGTAATACAAGTATGATTTATCTTTATACTGCCAATCTCCAATAAATTTATAAGCTAAAGTATCAATCAGGATACCACTCATAGGAACGTCACATTTTTCTTTCCATGACCGAGCCATACGGCATAGTCTCTTGAGATTTTTGTTTGTCTCACTGTTTCTAGCATTCATAGCATCAATTTCTTTTTTCGGATCAGTAATCTTCCAACTGCCACCATTATTAGAATCTGGATATGTATAGCTACCATCTTTATTAATAAATGCTGGTAATATTTCAAAATTAATTCCATCTGTGAAGTTTATACCTACGACCTGACCATCTCCTTTGACAAAGGAAGTACTATAAGTTTTTTGTAAAACTGTCTTTACTTCTTGTAATAAAGCAGATTGGCCGTTGCTAGTATACTTGTTGAATTTTTCATAAGTTTGATATGGTAATTGCACTATCATATCAATATCACTTGTCCAAATTTCTGTTCCTCTACCATAAGAGCCCACATATAAACTGTATGCAGTTTCTGAACTGCTATTCCTATAATCGGTATTGATTCTTTTGGTGATCTGTTTATATCTGTATTGAATTGTAGATACGGTGTCACTACTCATTCTTAAGTTCGAGCAAAATGTGCTGAAATAATCGCTTACTGACATATGGAATCCCTCCTTTTACTGTTATTTAGGTAAACATACAATTGACGCTAAATAGATATGGCAATTTTAATAGATATTTTTAATACTCTTTATCAATAAAAAACTTCATATCAACTTTATATTTTTCTAATACTTCTTTATTTATTTTTTTCATTACATAACCACAATCTAAACATAAATAGGTATCAGGATAATAATAGTTTGAGCTTGCGTGCCTTTCAATTTCATTTCTATAATCTCTAAAAATCCCATCCTTAGCTGTTTAATCTAATGGGAGTTTTTCAATACAATTGCTTTTACCTAATAAACACTCATTCATATAGCTAACCACCTCTTGGGGTTAATCCCTATTTATATTATATATGACAAATACATGCTAAGTCTACAATAATTAACATTTATGTAATTGCGAAATGAAGAGAAATTTTAAGTAATAAAGATAGATTTGCTGAAGCGTATACAGATTTATTCAAAGAAAAGAGAAAATAAGATACCAACAGCATAGGGAGAAGTCTGTATTTAACAGATGCAAGAAAAAAGAGCACAGGAATTTAAATTCAGCAAATGAACCTTGATAAGTCAATATAGAATAATGAAGTTAAGATGTTTTTAGTAGAAGCTTTCTTGGAGCATGATCAGATTATGCTCATTCAGAGCTTTTGTAAGGATTACCGTCAGAAGTTGAGTAATAGTAGATAAGGTATACATCTAATTTCTACAATTCCATAATATGATCCTATGGTAACACCTTTGTGTCATGATTCATGACACAAAGGTGTTACCATAGGAACCTCAAATACAGCATTTTCGTTATTTTCATGGAAACATATTTGTGTTATCATACACTGAGCGTGGGCTTCGATGACAATACTAATTTATTATGATTTGTGGATAATAGATGGCAGGATAAGGTATTAAAGTATGATATAATTACCCTATCAAAAGGAGAAGGTGATAATATGGGTGGTAAAGAGTCTATTCGTGGTTTTCTGTATCAAGGATTTGCGTCTGTATTAGAAGCATTGACACAGGATTATTGGGATAGAATTTATGTTGAATACCCGGTTGGGAATAAAATAGATATAGCATTAGAGTTAAAAGGCTGTTTAATAAAATCAATACAGGTAAAGTCATCCATAAATTTATTTAGTAAGAGTAACATAGTGACATGGATTACTGAGCTTGTTACGGAAGCTATATCCAAGGAATATTCAATTTTCCTTATTGGTTCATGCGATGAGGATGCAAATACTTTTATAAATGCTATATCATACTATAAAACAGGGGTTATACCTGAAAAATCCAGAAAATCTTTGGAAGGCTTCGACACAACTATTTTTGATACGCATAATATAGCAATTACTGTGCTACCTTTTGATGAATCAATCTTACAAAGCATAACAAGAGATGCACTACATAAATATTTATCCTTTAAGGAATTTAGATTGGATTACAAATGTTTAGAACTGATATCAGAATCAGTAATTTTTAGTCAAATGCTACTAGGAACAAAAGGGAATAGTATATCAAAGGTAGACTTTGATAAAAAAATTTTTGATTGGATACACCTTACGAGCGGCGGCATATTAAAAAGTGTTTTTCAACATGCTAAACATGAGTTAGTGTTTTATAATCAAGAAACAAATAAATACTCACCTACTATATCCGAGTGCCATATTACTGAGTACTACAGCTATAAAAAATATTTACAGGATTATAAAGATAGTTGTATTAAATTAATTAAGGCTATAGATAGTATTAAATTACTGACCCACGATATTGTGAAATCAAAGGAAAAAGAAAATGATATAACCACAACTATAGATGAAATAACTTCTGAGCATCAAAGTCTTATCAATTCGGATATGCTTAAAAATTTAGTTCCTCGTGGTAGTTCAAGTTTTATACCAAATATGCTTGAATTTCTTAGTGGCTATGCTGAAATTTCTGATGCAAAGAAAGAAGAATCTATCAGAGAAATTAAAGAATTGTTTGATATTGATATAGAAAAAGAATTTTTCTTTGTTGGTAATTTAAAAAAGGAAATGGACCTTGGTACTTTTGGAAACACATCATATAAATACCATGGTAGTGACATTGAAGAACAAAAACATGATATGATAATTGATTTACAGTATAAAATAGCTGTATACAATACCTTAATTGATTTTGTAAACAATATTAGTATGTGCTGCATTCTTCCTATAGCTATACATAACATAAGTGAAAACACTGATGAAAACATTACTGTAAAATTATTTATAGAAAAGTCTTCTGTCAGGCTTTTTCAAGGAGATCAGTATCCTAAGGATGATTTTATTCAGTACATAGCAGAGCCTTTTTGCAAAGATAATGGGATTATTAGCAGTATATTTGGATTTAAAGCGGATAGCAATATAGGAGTAGAACCCAAAAATCAAAATTGGTATAAAACTACAAATAAAAATGGTAATCATGATTATACATCTGAAGATTTTTATGCTGAGTTAGACAAATACATTGCACAGAACACCTACGATGACAAAAATTCTTACATTGTTGAACTCAAACTTGAAAAAGGCTTACGTCCCAAGGAACTCAAATTTCTTAATAAGATTATTATACTCCATTCACTAAAAAGCAACTTAGAAATAAAATACAAAATTTTATCTGACAATACAGATGGCTCAAATGAGGGGATTTTGACCGTAATAAAATCTAGCAATCAGTAAAATGAAATTTTTAGAGAGGTGAATATTCACACTATTTAATCAAAAAAGCATCTCAAAAACAAAGAAAAATTATCCAGACTAACCGCAAAAAAATTCACGTTGTATATATATATATAACGTGAAAAACCTTAATTGTAAACATATTTGTATGAAAAATTAAGATATAATCATTTCAAACTATTTGAGATAATTTTCAAACTATTTGAGAACTAACAAATTGATTATATTGAATTTTGGTGATATAATTCTTATAAAGTATTATTATTATGAATTATAGATTTTTTTCTCCCCTTATTTTTAACTGCTTTTTTTGCTTATAGGGATTAGCTGTATAAATAGATTGTTTTAGTATTCTGTTTTAAATGCAAAATATTTTATAATTCTTTATTAAAGCCTTTTATAAGAATTATTGTTTGGAGGTCTTAAAATGTCTAAACATAAATATCTTAGAGATTATCTTTCTTCTTTGCCGGATTTTGTATTCGATTTTGTACGTGTTTATTACAATGGTGAAAGTATTAATACACAATTAGCCTATTGCATAGACATCAAAATTTTCTTTAATTATTTATTATCTATCAGCAAGAACCCAAACATTGATAATATTGAAGATTTTACACCATCCTTATTAAATGAGATTACATTAGAGGATTTTTCATGGTACCAGGTCTATCTTGAAAAGTATGACCTTATCACCCATGACGTTAACGGTAATGCTATTAAAAGAACAATCACCAATTCTCCTAAAGGTATTGCGCGAAAACTTTCAACATTACGCAGCCTATTCCGTTATCTATATAAAAATGATAAAATTCAAGCTAATATTACTGAGAAGCTGGACTTACCTAATGTAAAACATAAAATCAAGAGACCCTTATCTAGTCGAGATACTATTAATCTCATTGATGTCTTATATAATGGTGAGAAGTATCTCAAGGACCGCAATCAGGCATTATATATATCTAGAAAACAAAGAGATATTGCAATGTTTATAACCCTCCTTGGAACCGGTATTCGTATTAGTGAACTTATTAATCTAAATATTTCAGATATTGATTTTGAAGATCAAAACTTTATAGTTACTCGAAAAGGCGGCAACCAAGAAGTTGTCTTTATGCCGATACAAGTTGAAAATGAATTATTTACATATATAAACCAACGAAAATGGATTCTGGCTGCAGATAACAACAGTAAAGATGCTCTTTTTTTAAGTAATAGAAAGACTCGCATTACTGTATCTGCGGTTGAAAAACAGTTTAAGCAGTACTGTATCCTTGCAGGAATTGATAATCCGGATAAAATGACTATTCATGCTCTTCGTCGAACATTTGCGTGCAATATGCTAGAGGACGGTATTGATATAAAAATGGTTGCAGATTTACTGGGTCATGCTAATATCGAAGTTACACATCGCTTCTATGCGCAATATACTGCTAAAGCTAAAAAATCTGTAATGAGGAATTTTACAGTTTTAAAGAATGATTTAAATAATAAGAATGATATGTAGAAAAAATTTTTGACAAAAAGCAGTGATTTTGTGAACTTTATTCAAGTTAAATGTGGAAAATATATTTCTCTATTATTGCTGTTTTTTGAACTTTATTTATAAAAGAGCACCTACAGTATATGTGTAGATGCTCATAATTTTTTAAAAGAAATGTCTTTTCTTTTGTCTTAATCCTAAATAATATGTATAAAAAACATTACACCCCCTCTCCCCTTTTCAACTTTTACTTTGTTGGATAAAAAATCTATTACTGTGGAAAACAAAAGCACTTTCCTTTTTATATTAGGAAAGTGCTTTTGTTTAAAGCTCTATTTTCTTACCAGCCCCGGTACTCAGAGATATCATCCTGCAGGGTGTTCTTTAAGTCGTAGTAGAGAACCGGCCCATGATTTGCACCATAGCCGAAATTTGCATTCGTTACCTTGTTTGCACCGTAGATGCTGCCGTTATCAGTTGCCCATCCGGTTTCCTTTACAGTGTAGTTGAAGATTGTTCCTGTCGATTTCTCACCGGTAATCTCAAATACCAAGAGCAGCTTGCCATCCTTTAGGACGTTGC
>JBFWMP010000017.1:0-31133 GCA_050251575.1 Clostridia bacterium | reverse complement strand
GCTACCCAAAAGAATTCAAGTTTTAGTAAAGAACATTCAAGAGGCTCAAAGACGCGCAGCAGAAGCTAAAAAGCAACGTGAATCAGAAGGAAGCATTGATTTGTCAATGTTTACAGGGATGTATGAAGCTGCTGAAGAAGCGGCTGCTGATATTGAGCAAATGGATGATTTTGAGATATTTGGCATCCAGTCAGATAAAAATGACGGTAAGAATGATGCACAAATAAGTGATGAAGATATTTTTGGACTAGCTCAAAATAATGATGACGACGATGATGGTGATCTTACTTGGTAGAGCCAATAAACATTGGGATGAGAATGGGTGTCACTCCCCTATTCTCATCTTTTTCTAATTATAGAATTTCGTCAATTGATATATTATAAAGATTAAGGAGTTTAAACATTATTCTCCTTTTGATTGGTAAATAGAGAATCAAACTTAATTTTCACAGCGTCTGCAATAAATTACATTACCCCTGGTGATCCAGAGTCAAAATAAACCCATACTGGTAACCAACGATAATATACCCCTATATTTCGTGTTTCGCCATTTGAATCATTTTTATTCATGTAGTAAGCAAAATAGCAATCATGTGCAGATGAATACTCAACATCTTTGAGTCTGTATTCAACTCCATCTTCCTGTTTTGAGATGTAGTTACCTGTAACAACTTTTACCATTTGCTTAGGCAAAAAACCAGAAGACCATAATGTTAAAAATCCAACTACTATAACAATTATAGTAACAAATCGTTTCTTTTTCATCTTGACCTCCAATTCCTTTATAAAAAGTACTTCGCATATTGCTACAATTGCGTAGTAACTATATGGTTATTATATAACATTGTTGCAAAAATACTACCCAATTTTTATTATATATAAACAAACATAGGCTTTCTGTTTTCAAACTATTCCTGTCCGGCATCAATTCTTTATAATAATATCATCTGTATATCTCCCGTCCCCCTCTCAGGCGAGCATATTTGGTTTATAAACGTTTTTTAACGGCATATATGTATCTTTTGTTTGTCAGTTATCTAATTTGCTTAAAACAAAAACATGTACTTCAAAAGCTATATCTATATGTTTTTATTAAATAGATAGAATTTTAGTAGTACTTATCGGTAGTGACACAGCGAGACTTCTGCTCACGCATTGATATCACTGGGTTTTTATAAATACGCCACAATTAACAGTGGTGAAGCGTGATTATGCGAGAGTATGCAAAAACGAATTTAGTTAACGCATATGTTTTTAGTGTGCGCGCATAGATAATGAGTTAAAGTGCAGAGAATATGTATAGTCAACGAGTAATGATGTAAAAATATTCGGAGAGTCCCGGCGTGACTAAATTGCGAGAGTATACTCACTGTTGGCCACTCAAAAGAAGGATTTTTCTATTTAGCGTAGAATATATAGAAATTAGGAAGATTATTCAGGTAATATAGTGAAGAATCAGAGGTGAGGGAAGATGGCTAATAATGGTGATGAGAAAAATGATAAAATGGTAATCAGGAATAACAAAGAAGATGGTAGAGATAATAATTTTGTAATAATTGAAAAAGATGAATTTCGAGAAATCTATGAACACTCACATAATATGGTTGGTGGTAGCATATTGTCACAATTAGAAATGGAATTTAGAAATGATATACTGTATCGCAAATTAGAAGAAGCTGGTCTGAGTGATTATATTGTGACAGAAGAAATGAGAGAAGGGTTAATACAAAATAAAGTATATGGTACTCCTGAGGCTGCAAGAATGGTTGGATTAAACGATGGTACGCTAAGAGGTTGGATAAGGGGAGATGTTAGTATTAATCTACCTAAATATATAAAGAGCACGAAGATTGGTGATGATTTTCAATATAAATATCAATTGGATTGTGCTGCGATATATCGAATTCGTTTAATCTATTTGATGCAGAATCGATTAAATTATCCATTGAATCAGATTGCTGCTATTGCAACAGGCTTGGAAATGATTTCACCAAGCAAAGGAAAGAACAAATTACCTTCAGAAGAGCTTATGGAATTAAAAGAACAAATAGGTAGACAGCAAGAAGTGATAGATGGACTGGTCCACTTGTTTAAAAATATAGTAACACATGATGAGGATGGTAATATTGCTTTAAAAACTTCGGTTGTTCCGGCATTAGAAGAGAAGAACAGGGAGATCGAACAAAAGATTACTGAGATGGAATCAAGTATTGAAAACATCGTAGAAAATAAATTACAAGAATCAATAACGGATATAAAAAAAGCGGCCGAAGGCAAAGTAACGGAGTTAGAAGACATTATAATAAAAATGCAAGATGAATTAACTACTCGAGATATAAAAGTTGTCAATGCTGCTAAAAGGGCCATGCTTTTATCAAAGGCAAAAGATATAGCTCTGCAAAACCGTAGTTTTATTGCAAAATTGCTCAATAAAGAACCGACAAAGGAAGAAATAGAGAAACATATAAAAAGAATAGAGAATGATTTTAATATAGAAGTAGAGGATGAATAGTTTTAAATATAGTTTACATCGATAGGGGAGCGAACATATAACAGTATGTTAGTATGTTCGCTAGCAACTTTGATTATTGTTTTAAAAAGCCTTGAATAAGGCTTTAAATTTTGACAGCCATTTGGGGCGGGGATGATTCCGCTTCATAAATCTCCTGTTTTAATGAAATAATTCTCTCTTCATATGATTGAAATTCTTTAATATTAAAGTCATTTTCTTCATAGAGCTTGTTGGTATATTTATCAATATAATGAGAGTATAAATTAGAGACGTTCCAATCGTGGCCAGTTATTGCAATATATGCAATATTGACAATAACGATTATTACACCAGCAAAATACACAACTGGTTCCATGATATTCCATCCAAATTTTATGGTTAATAATCCAATTATGCCGAAGTATACCATATTTACTATACAATAAATAACAAGGTGAATCTTTGCATAAGATATAGATGTTTTATCGATCAAATTTTTAGTTATTTTCATTTTCTCATAAGAATTTGTAGCCTCATCAAGGGCTAACCTTTTTGATTCAATAATTTCCTTGTTTTGAGCAAATAAGTTTTCTTTAGTTGCGGCAATGAGTGACTCTGTATCGTCATGCATTGATTGTAATTTTACTTGGTAATCTGATATGATTTTATTCATATTTTCTTTATCTGTTTTTTCATTTTGTTTAATAGAATCTATGACTGCTTTAAGTTCTTTAATAAATTGTTCTTTACCCTGTTTACCAGCTGTATTAAGTTCATCAAGATTACTAACGGTTCTGTTTGCTATTGCTATACCAACACGAGCAATATCCTCATGGCTAACAGTATGTTTAGCATATTTTTGAATATTTTCATCTAATTCTTTTAATAACCGAGTGCTTGGTTGCGTATTATTTAGAGTGCCTGCAATTAACTTAGTAAGGCACATATCTGACAACTCTTTGCTTTTAATAGCACTAGTTGGATGCGTAAGCCATAAAATGTTAACAAGGTCTTCTGCTCGTATAATTTCTGGTAAGTATCCATTGCGTTTAATTAATGCCGGAGTTTCTGTTTTAGTATCAGTTACAAACCAACTATTTGCTTCAAAGAAGTAACGAATGTTAATGTGTCTTCTTTCTTGTACATATCTTATTGCGACACTGTCATGTAAAGCGCCATTAGGATTATGCCTGCGACGCTGTAAGCGCTTATATAGTTCGGTTTTCTGTGTTTCTTGTCGATAGTACTTTGATATGGTAACAATATTTATACCGAATTCGTTTTCAAGAATATTAGAAATCCTTGCAGCAAATCTCTGTATATCGGTCTTGCCATAATGATTCCTTTCGCATGCATTAAAGGTACTTTCAGGATCAAGCATATCAGCTAATGAATAATTATTGCTTTCAGCGGTTCTTTCTAACAATGCTTTTGTTTCTTCAATAGTGAAATTAAGAGCAGATACTTTATAACCTAGCTGTTTACATATATGAACTATTTTTCTGCATGTATGAGTTGATTCGGGGGAATGAAGGTCTAGAATGCTCATAATAAAGTTTGTATCTAATAAAAATTCTACATTTGTGTCTTGGGACTTGCCATAGTTTGCTTCAAGGTAGGTTGATATGATGCTCCCTAGATAGATTTTTCTTAAAACATTATAAATCTTAGTGTCAGACATAATATTTTTAACAAATTTTGCTTGTATAATAAAATCTTCATCATTCTGCAAATCTAGGGAACTATCATTATTAGCAAAAAACTGAGAAAGGGACATTTTATTCTTATCCAAAAAGTCAAAAATGGTACAATTGCCCGATACATTATATTCGTTATCTTTCAAATACTCATTATAAGCTTGTTCAAGCAGTGCAACTTCTTCTTCCTGTATTTTTATTATTTCCTCATAATCAGAAAAACTATGCTTTCTTAGTAAAAATGAACCGTCATCATGGAGAATAAAGTCACCAGGATTATCTTGGTTAACCTCATTACTTATTTTATGTACGATTTTCTTCAAGATGGGGTAGGGAATATCTAAAGAGTACATATCATCAAATACATGTTTGAAATCATCTGTTAAACCTTTATTAATTCCTCTTGCAGAGATCTTAGATATTACTCTTTTTACTAAAGGAACAAAAATATCACCCAAATCCTTTATTGACGAACTGTGATCATTGATGTGCGCTAATAGACTGTAGGTTATAATGCGGTTTTCTTTCATAATTCTCTCCTTATCATTTGTCGGGGATTTTCATAGTGAAAGTCTGGTTAGATACACAATATATAGTTAGTGTTAGATTATGTCGATACCTATATTCTACCATATGTTGCGATGCTGTCAATGATTAATGAAATTGTAGAATAAAAAAAAGAGATCAATAGACCTCTTAACAGTCCCTTTTCTTATCATCTCTAATAATCAGAACATATATTTCAATTATTAAATGAGCTCTTAATAATAATAGTGGAAATATACGGTTTTATTTCCGGAATAACATAATTTTTGAATGTGGTAATAGTAAATTGATTCAGCATATCAAAAACAAACGGGAAGAACAGATTACTACACGCTAAGCATATTTCATCATCACCATAACTATAAATTTTGAATGCATTTATTCTAGCTAATTTTGAATTGACTATTTGTAATAGTCCTTGTTCGATGAGCCAATGAGCCGGCGGAATTTTTATATCTGCTACACCCTTAATAGTATCTTTTAGAACCATCTTTTCTGTATTTTTAAGCTTTACCTTGACAATGTTTTCTGCAGTAGATTTTCGCAAGATAATATCAGATGAAGCAGCAATAGCTTTAATAATAGCTATGTGGTCAATGTACAACTGTCCATAGTCTTTTTTAATCCTCCGTTTATATTTCTTATATTTTATTAAGCAGCTGAAAGCATCAGTCAAATGTTTATTTTTCGTATCCATGTTAAACGAAGCATTATTATCGTATACTGTCTGGTTGGACAAAGTATCGGCTACAAGAAGGTTGCCGTTTAATAGGGCTTCTGCAGTTTTAATATCGAATATCTCAACTATTGATTGTATATATTCACTTACCAGCAAACCTAAAAGGGTTAGGTCATTGATTACTTTTTGCAATCCTGGATATTGAAGCAAGAAAACAAATTTATTAAACAGTTCAACTTTTCGGCAGTCTATTAAATAAACACGGTAATCATCTTGTTGGGTATAAAACAAAAGTACATTATTGCTTCCAGGATAGTATTCGATAACAAGAGAATTAGAAGTTAACAATTCATTTTCAAAGTTCTGGTATTCTTCCAATGTAAAAAGACATCGGATTTCTACAGCATCAAAGTTAGGTTTTTTACTATTAAGTTCAATCCCTTCTACAAGAGTGTCTGAGTTATCGAGATTAATTTTTTTAGTATTGTGGGTAGGGGAGGGGACCGGCTGAAGATGTCCATTGCTTTGGCTGATTACCATTGATGAAACATTACGAACTAACAAATTCTGCTTATCCTGGGGTGCATCTTTATCACTTGTTGAAATATCGGTAGTATCGTCAAGATTTATAAGGGAAGGTAAAGTATCAGAGGACGTTTTCTCTAATGGTTTGCATTCTTCTTTATTTTCTTTAACAATACATTTCACTACATTCAACGAATTACCAAATTGTTCTTTATTCACTTTTGTTTCCATTAATCTATAAAGATATTGACGTGCTATCTCTATTGCTTTCTGCTCACTATATTTAGGATTTAAAGCAGGTAAATTCATTAATATATAGTCTACATGAATGTAATCGATAAGGCTGCTTTTATTTCTCTGTTTTTTGATGCTGGTAGCTGTATTCTCTAAAATTGAATAGATATCCCTTAGAATAGACAGTAAATAGATTTTTGTGTCATTAATATAAAAAGAGAGTGATTCAAACAGTACCGGACTGAGTTCATAGGTTTTTAGCTTATATGCACAACTGGGATTATTTAATATATAAGCAATAATTTCCTCTTCTTGAATGACTTTAGAATTTTTATATGCTAAGCATTTATCACACACATAGCAATAATCACTGATATTTTGCTGTTTATATATTCTTCTAAGCTTTTTACAGTCCATTTCCTCAGACTTTATACTTTCATAATACTCTTTTGTGATACTTAAATCATTATCTATCCAGCCATTAAGCTTCATAAAAAGTATGTAAGCATTACAAAAATGATCATAGTTACTGTCATCCGCAAAAGTGAACTTGTAATTTTTTACTACCAGTTCTACAAAATCTTCACTTTGCTTATATAGTAAAGAATAACAGATTGGATATTTAGTATTGTTATCTGTCATAGGTGGCACCATCCCATAGTAATATTAACTCTGTTAAGTATTTAATATATTGTATTTTTCAAGGTGAATTTTTGTCAAGATGATGGTTGACTTAAAATATTTCTAATTGATAAACTGAACTAAATTAAAAACAAAGCGAGGGGGAGGAGGAAATGAGATTATATATTACTGATACGGAAGATATAGCCCAAAGAGCGGCCCAAGTACTGAATGTCAAATCAGCTGCAGCTAATGTATACTGCAATGATGATGTCTATGTTATTTTAATTCGTGCGTTATATGAAATAACATTTAATAAAGATGCTGGGAGATGGCTATATGTATTTGATGATGGGTTTGAAAAAATCACGAGTGTAATAGAATATCAAACAATAGTAGATATCAAAAATGTTAAAGATGTTTTAAAAAATAACGTAGACCAGATAATTAACTTATGTGCATCTAATTCACGTGGTCAGTTAAATTTTGACGTTATGATGAAGTGTGTCAATGTCGATAGTGACGAAGCAGAGCGGATATGGCTAAGAGAAAACAAGATTGACATGGAAGTACTCGAGACTTTCGAAGATAACAAACAATACACGTCTTTAGCAGATTCTTTGTTATGCGAGAAGATTCTGGATTATTATTGGTATTACCGGAGCAAAGCAATTTTTGACGAAGAAATAAATACTAATCTGAAGGAATTAATTGTATTAAAACTGTTGAATGAACGGGATGAACTTATATTGCAGAGTGAGACAGGAGATTCTGAACAAAAAGGATATTTTCGACTTGAAGTTGACTTAGATAGCTACCCTTTTAAGTGGCACAACCGGGATAAAGAAGAAAGACTGTATGAAGCAATAGAAGTAGAAGAGGTAATTAAGCATTTGAAAAATAAGAAGGTTCTTATTACGAATGTCACAAGAAAAAACACTAAAAAGCCGCATCCTCTATTATATAATGCAGCTGATGTGTATAATGAAGCACAAAGCAAAAAAGTTGGCAAGCTGCAGGATATTGAAGAGGCTCTTAAAAACTTATATAAAAAAGGATACCTTTCAAATCCTGCAACACAGTCTAGACATCTCCCGGAGGAAATATATTTTACGGGGAAAGCACAAAGAATATTATCTAACTTAAAAGCAATTCCTGAGTACAAAACCTATATAGAGTATGTCAAAGCTAAGAAAGAAGTAAAAATTACAGATAGAGCATTTAATAATCTATTAGTAGACGCAAATCATGCAATTATCCCTACCGAAAAACCATTAGTTCCAGAAGAATTATCTGTCACTGAGCTTGCAATTTATGATATGATAGTAAGAAGATTTCTAACTATCTTCATGGGGGAGTCAATTAGTAAGAGTGTAACTGTTAACGGATATATAGATGCAAATAACTTCGTAAAATATGAGGCAATTGATAATATTAGTTACGGCTGGCAGTTATTATATGGCAGTAACAGTGTTGACATTACTTCCATAATCGAGGCGGAATCGGACCGTAAAGATATTGACAATATTCCTTTTGTGAGTGGTGAATATGCTGCTATTAAAGATGTAAAAGCGCATATAGGAACGACAAAAACAAAAGCACCCTATACAATGGCCGGAGTAATTGAAATGATGGCTAACTGTGGAAAAATCATAAGAAGCGAGATGAAGAAGGTATCTCGGCGGAATTTATGTATAGGTGTGGAAGAAGAGCGAAGCCTTATCATTGAAAACATGAGAAGAAATAAGCTTATAGAAATAATAGAGGACCGTGTCTATATATCGGATAGAGGAAAAGAATTGTTAAAACGCGCACCTTCTAAACTATGCTCATTGAAATTTTTAGAAATGTTTAATAAAAAGATAAAAGCCGTACAAGTGGGAAAGGAAGATATTAAACAAGTAATCAAACAACATACGTCTTATTTGACAAAGTATATAGAGGAAAAGAGTCATCCGGAAGAACCGCAAAATCAATATAATTATATAAACATACTTAAAAATTATAGATGTCCTTACTGTCAAAATGGGTTAGTGGATACAGGGGAGTATATTGGTTGTATGAATTATAAACGATGCAAATTGAAAGTAAAAAAGGAAATTTGCCAATATACATTAAAAGATAAGGATATCATTCAGATCTTAGAACATGGGATAACCGATATGATAACAGGCTTTACTTTTAAGAATGGAAAAATAAGAAATGGCAAGGCAAAATTAAGGTTAAATGAATATAAGAGTGTTGGTTTGTACTTCGATAATGAATATAAGAAAGAAGAGTAGGAGAGGGGGGGGAATTCGTTGCAGCTATTTGCACCTTCAATTATAATAAGAAAAATTTCATTATTTATAATAGGATTATTTATTCTCATAATAGCAGCCTACGGTAACTTTAAGACACTGAAAGAAGCTTTTCAATTAGGGTTGTCTATGCCTGAGATAGTATATGCGTATCTAGGGTTTGTAACGGTGCCATTTTTAGGCTATCTAATTTTTAGATCAATACTGTATATTACTAAAAAGAAAACGGTAAATATTTTGGTTCTATTTAAAGATATACTCATTTCATGGCTGATAACATTAATCTGGATAGGATTTGCAACAGCATATCATTGGATTAGTCTTGGTGAATTTATGGTACTGGTGTTAATGGCACTTTCTCTCTATTTTTATTTATTTCCAAAACCGCTAATCGAAATAAAACGATTAAAAAGGATAATATTTTGAAATAAAAAAAGACCTGAGAAAATGATCTCAGGTCCTTATTTTTATATCGCTTCGTCAAACATAGAAGAATAGTCAATATAAGTTGGCTTGATGTGATTAGCCAGGATATTAAAATTAACTTCATTGGTTTTGATTTCATATCCCAATAAGATTACAGTCAGGAAATTAAGAACAACAACCGCAGCCGTTGCATTGGTTGATAAGAACTGGCTCAGTTTTGTCACATCTGTAACGTCAATCTTGGAACAACTTTCAGGATTATTAAACTCACCGGGGTTTCTCAAAATATTTGGGTATAGATATGTAACAGGCGGTAATAATACATTCCCGTTACCCTTTATACCAAGAACTACTTGTCCGCTCGTTTGCTCATTCCCAGAATCTATCCATATCATATTTTTCACCTTCTTGTCTTCAAAAACATCATGGAAGATGCAGCGGGATTTATCATTATCTACGCACCCGATAAGAATGGGGATATAATCCTCATAAGTCAGCAAGTCCATCAAAGACTTTTTATCAGTAATCTGCTGTCTTTTAAAGAATATTTCAAGACCTAACGCACTACCGTACCGTCTTGCCATAATCTCAGCCTTATTTTTTCCGAGTTCTGCTTCGATAAATGGTTGGCGAAATATATTTTTTTCTTCGACTGTGTCTGCATCAACGACGGTAAACTGAATCTTTTTCTGTCCGGTTTTATTTAACGACCAAATCAGCCTTGAGAGAAAAAAATCAAGATTTGCACCGGTACCTCCGGCACCAATTTGGACGATATTAAATTTTTCATAGTTTATCTTTATCGAATTGCTCATATTTCATATCACCCCTTAAATTGCTTTCTATAAAGCAAATAGATTTATGCCATTCTGGTGGATAAGTAATATTTTCAATTACGTCAAGATCCTTTGGAAATTCAAAGATTTGTTCAGTAGGCAATTCAACATATTTACCACCGCAGCTCATCCTAATAAGAATATCAGGTACATATTTATCTACATACCCGATAACTCCATATAGACCGGTTCGCACCTCATCTGCATCATCAATATAAGAAAAACGGGCTACGAAACTAGGATGGCTATGGATAGTAATGATAAGCTCAGCATGAGGAATGTTTGTTTTGCAGAAATAATTCACCGATATAGGGGTTACTTGCTGCTCGGGAACTACTACAAAATACTCCTTCTTTTCGATATCAAAGAAGATTTGTACCATTGCTTCATACTTATCATTTTTAGCAGCAACATCACGAAAGAAAGTAATGATTTGTTGAAGTATGGAGAATGGGATACGGTTTATATAAGACCAAAACCCTTCATGGAGGAGATCAAGTTCGGATATGTTATTTACCTTTGCAACAAATATTCCTAACCCTGGTTCCTCACGAACTTCATATAGCTGACCATCTCTGGAAGCCACAATATTAATAGGCTTTTTGTTGTCTACGATATCCTTCAGCCTCCAGTAAAATCCTTTTGCCATCGTATTAGGAGGAGGGGAGAGGGGAGCACCTTTGGCTCCCGAATAAACAATCGGCACTATAAGATTATCGGATTCCCTATAATCCATCTTAGTACGTTCCTTAGACAATTCAGGGAAATCTCTTTCCAATAGTTGTCGAATATGCTCAAGAGAAACTCTCGTCTCATCCGTATCGCTTTGAAGCTCATCCATATCCAACATCTGAATACTATCATCAGTAGTATCTTCAGTTTCATTACTATCTTTCTTTTTATCATTTTTCGCATCTTTTTTCTGTTGCTCACGATATTGACGTTTTGCCTCACTTAGTAAAGCAGGTTCAAATTCATTTTCCGTTAACTCCATCGTCAACCTTGCATAGCATACTTTAGTCGGTAGCTTTATAAAGGTTGTTTCTTCCTTAGACTTCGTAGGAGTACTAGATGAATTAGATTTCCCGCCGACAGTGGTTTGTTTTTTCTTTGCAACCACTTTCTTTTCTTCCTTTTTAACTTCCAATACCTTCTTAAAATTATCGGGAATCTTGTTCCCAAACACCTCAAAAATGGACATAGTATCATTATCTTCTTTAAACATATTTCCTTCCCCCTTAAAAATTTTTTAATATTACCTTCATTCAGTAAAATTGGAAACCTATAACCATATAACAAATCTTAATGGCATAAGGTTTTAAAGAAAGTTCAAAATAGACTCACTGTAATTACTTTTCATATACCGTCACCCCTTTAAAGTATTGTTTAAACAT
The DNA here is from genome assembly GCA_050251575.1 of Clostridia bacterium. Classification (GTDB taxonomy): domain Bacteria; phylum Bacillota; class Clostridia; order SK-Y3; family SK-Y3; genus X23. Next base: position 19,384 of record JBFWMP010000017.1, on the reverse strand, counting down.
CTAACACAACAGGACTAACAAAACACCTCCTTAAAAAGAAAAATAGGAGCATATATAAAAATTACATATATGTTGCTACAAACTTCTCATATGCCAAATCTGCAGGTTTTAAGCAATCATCAAGTGCAATAGTTTTTGTTTCTAACGCTGCAAGAAGTTCCGGCATTGCCATATTGGATAGCTGTGCAGTACCGTAATGATTTAATACGTGATAACTATCTAAAAACAAATAAGGAATACTGCCGAGCTGGTGGAGGGATTCAATGGGTGGTAACACCGTATTACCCCAGCACACATGAAAACGACTCACATGAACATATGGCCAGTGATATACAGGTGTATTATCCTTTATCTCTTCCATAGAGTTTATATCCTTTAAGACAGCGATATAAGTATTAACAATCGTTTTGTCCTTTAGCTCAAAGAGAACCAACATTGCAGGATGCTCGATATCTTTATACTCCTTATCAGGATTCAAAGCTTTCATGTTGAATCTGCCTTTAGGTACAAACATAAGCAGTTTTTTCATGTCACCCGGTTGCTCAAATGTAACATCGAGTGTATTGCGGGGCAATTTCCCGATGCGGGTTTTCACTTTCTCATTGGAGAGAGAAAGAAGAGACAATAAGGAATCTGGTTCGATAGGTTTAACCGACCCTTTCCTTGGATCCACTACATTGATAAAATTGTTCCCTAACTCCAGTATCAGTTGTACATTATTACTCATATGCCATCCCCCTTAATATTTGATTTAAGTATCTGTTCAAGAGTTGTGCATCCTTCCTTCAATCTTTTTGCAAACTCAATAAAATGCTTCAGGACACTTAAGTAGCTCTCATTGAATACATGCCAACGCATATAGATTCTATTTGGAATGCCGTCTTTCGCTACACACAAGCAGCCGACACAATCCCAGTTCTTATCAGCAAAATTTTGAATCGCTTCAATAACATATTTTCGCTGATATTCAGCTTGTCTCACCGCTTCTTTGGCACCTGTTTTCTTTATTTTGTTATAGAGTATATAAAACTTTCTTATATCGGCATTCTTGACGATACAAGACTCCATACATTGGCCATATCCGTCAGTTCCTTCTTCAAAACAGTAGAATCTTATACCTGAAAACAGAGCTTTCATACATAGCCCCCAAACGTCACCCTGCCAAGTGACATGTAGCAGATCGCTTCTTTTGATGAGTTTGTCCAGTTTCTTTTTTGCATGGGTCACAGACACTTTTTTAATCATTATCAGATTTTCAATTGTTTCATTGCTCAGCATGACGACACCCCTTTACACTTATCAATCACCCTTTGCAGTTCCACACACCCTTTTTCAAGCCGCTTAATATATTCATCAAACTTATCAAATATATCGCAGAACTCTTCTGTGGGACTATGCCATTCGATATAAAGCCGATTAATGACATCATCCTTATCTTTTCTGCTTTCTACAAAGATGCATTCATTATTTTCACAAAGCTCATCAATAGGGTTATCAACGTAAATCACTATTCGTCTAAACTCTTTTAATGCTGCTTCATTATTAAACGCTTTAATTTGCTTTCCGAGTGTATAGAATTTTTTAATTGACTTATGTTTAAGCGTAGTAGTTTCTAATCCTTGAGAACCATGATAGTTCCATCTGTGATTGCTCCAATAATATCTCATGCCCGGAATTAACGCACGTATACAGTTGAAAAAAACGTATCCATCCCAATCTTGTAACTTTGTCCCGTGATCACCTGAGAGCTGTAAAAGCTTCAGATATCGCTTGTAACAGCGCGGGAGGGAGGAGACACGTTTTAACATTTTAAGATTGCTTACGATATTTTTTTGATTTAAAAGTAACGACATAACCAATCTCTCTTTCTGCAATTTTAATGGCTCTTTCCAAGCACTCAGCAAACTTATAGAAGCAATACAAGGATTCAATACTCTTATCGATGTCGAAGCAGTCTTGATGCATATACAATAAGATTCTATTATCTATTCCGTCTCGAGCCGCTTTATATTCTGCATCTAAATACTCATTGCAATACCATATCTTACTTTCCATATAATTATATGCAAGTTTGTAATAGTGCTTGAACTGATTAACAAAAGATTTTGCATATTTAGAAGGCATTTTTTGAATATCTGTATTGATTTTTTCGCTGTCATAAATATACGGATGGGTAATGATTAAAAGCATAACCCCTTCATCCCCAGTACACCAATTATCCAATTTGTTATCACAAGCAAGCAGATATGGAGTAATAAGCTCAAGAATAGAAAAGTATTGATTATACATAAACTCCGCCAGGTCATCATAAGTGTCTTCATCCAAGTCAATCGGTACCTCATTGAACAGAGATATAATTTTCTCTGCTAAAACAGGATTTTTTTCAAAACTTTCCTTACAAAGCCGAAATGCATATGTGTTTACACGGCTTAACAATGACATATACCGTCACCCCTTTTTAAAAATAGTCAGGACAAGATGAAACTCTCTGCAAACCATTTAGCTTTTGGTTGATAGCCACATACTCATCTGGAAAAACAACATCCAGCTTATGTTGATATTCCTCTAAAAGTTGTATAACTTCAAAAGATATCTTTGAAAAGTCTATTTCAGAGATATGTGCCTTCTGTGAGAGATATTCTTCCAAATTAATCAACATATCAATTTGTTCGCAAGTGAGTTCTAAGTTGTTTTTAGCTGCACTATCTTTATCCTTTTTTCTAACCCTTCTTTTCTGGAGAGAAGCAATAAACTTCTCAAGATTTAATGACATATACCTTCCCCCTTTAATTGAATATTAGCTTCCTTAACACCTTTTTTAAGAAATCGCAGAAAACTACATATGCACCAAAGCATCTCATCAGCGTTATAAACCGAGTAAACTTTAATATACACTCGGTTCACTAAACCTTCTTTGTTACAACGCAGTTCCGGCTCCATACAGTCGCCGTAGTGGTCGTGGCTGGCATATAACCAATCTAAGCCACATCTAATTGAACTTTTAAGAGCATTGCAAACATCCTGAGAAATTGTATCAGTGTTTTGTTCCAGTATATTTACCAAACTAAAAGCCTGCTCAATTACCTTTGATTTAAGGACTACAATGTCTAATCCTTTATCTTCAAGAGGAAAATTATGCAGGCGACTGTTATAGTAAACACGGGTACCGGAAGCAATTACCCGAAAACAATCGATTAAAATGTTCTCGACAGGTTCATCCAATGATTGATGCATAAGAAATTTTCCTGCTCTTTCCCGGTTTTCCAGTGCAGCAATTTTAACGAGAATAACATTAAGTAATTTATGCAAATAAGCATACTCATGATAAAGATTCTGTACATATTTTCGCTTATTCATATACTTTCCTCCGAATTAAAAAAAATCCGGAACAATAGTTGTTCGCGGAATTTCAATCAGTTTGTAATGTAAATCCTCTAGTTTTTGCATGAGTGCAGGTGCGCCATTCATAGCATCGTAGATATCGTCTACATCAAAGTTGTCCAGTGGCAAATCTGTAAAGCTTTCCGCTTCACAAATTTTATCCAATAGCAGATCACCTTTATTGCACTGAAAATCACCACATTGCAAGGAGTTAATGAACTTTTTCAAATTCAGCATACACCTTCCCCCTTAAATAGAATTTTAAAATAAAAAAAAGCCCATTGACATGGACTTTTACACACATAACTATCATGTTTTATAATCTGCCCTATACAGGGACTTTGGTCAGATGGGTTTCATATTCTTAACACCCTAATAAAAAAAATACCTTTGTCATTAATGATAGCATATCATAGACAAAGGTGCAATACCTATTAAACAAGAATATCAAGAACTTTAGGAATCAAGTTGCCATTCTCCTTCATTTGAATACAAGTTTTATCTACACCATAACTGAAAGCAATTGCATCCATCGTAAAATAAATATAGGGTAAATAATCCTTTAGATACTGGTAAATCAGTTTAGCGCTATTTTGCAAACCTTCAATGTCTTCACAAGCTATAAGCACCCTAAACTGTTTTTGCTTTACTAGGAGCCCATCTAAATAAGCTTTTAATACTTCTAAATGTTCGTGGATAAATTTTTCCCATTCTTGCTGTGTTATCCGGAATTGGTTAAAGTTGAATTTTACCGGTTCAACAATAATCTTATATTTGGAATCATCTTTTTCTAATGTCACTGCTCCATAAATTCTTGTTAGCTTTTTCTGCGTTTTGCAGTAAAAAGGAATATCAATATTATAGTCAATGAAACCAGGAATTTCATAAAAAGCCTGACAAATTGTAGAAGTAGTAAGGTATTTAAAAACATCCTCTAGCGGAGTAATAGAAAGATACTCATCATAGTTATCATTAAAATTGAGTATTCTTTTTAAAAAGTTATAACCGTGAGGGCTAACCAAATAGTAGCCCATATTTCCACTTACTTCTTCACCATTTCTTATTTTCTTCACAGGGAAAAAGTATTTATTAAGGATGTTTGCCGATACTAACACATCTAATCGTCCTCTTAACAATTGTCTGGCACTTTCTGAAGCATACTCATTCATAATAGCAATAGTATTGTTTTTAGTCTTATATTTAGTGAAATGGGCTAATGATTTAACCAGCATTGGCACGGTGCAAAAAATATTTTTTGCAACTATTTTAGCCAATTGCAAATCACTATCAGTGAACGTTTTTGAGTCGTATAAATACATCACTTCAGCTTTGCTCAGTGTTTTTATTGCTTTCGAGGAATCTTTATTTGCTAAAGTCTTTGTTGAAATCTTATCGCTGTAAGGGCTGTATACAAACAAACTTTGAGTGTCAGTATATAACGACATTATATCTAGCGATGCAGCCATTTAAAATCACCGCCCTTATAATCCATGTTGCACATCTTTAATAATTTCTCTAATTGGCCTTGCTCGTAGAATTTTTTTGTCTTCAGAACAATTGTAAACACGTATTAAATAGGTGTGACCTTTTTTAATTATCAATTGTGTACCAATTTCTTCGCCATCCTCATTGATAAAAGAAGTAGGGGAGGGGTACTCACAATAGACATCCAACTCAAGACCTGCAAGGCGGGCATAAAATTTATCGGGTCTTAAATCGGTAGCGATTACTTCCATAAGGGTATTTCTAGGGTAACGTTCTTCAATTCCAATCCAAGGGTCAGGCATTATTTTTTTCCTGGAGCAAATATAAACTTCCCCTCTGGTGCCACGGGGCGGCATATATCTTATAATTTCAACATTCACAACGGAATTTTCATGTATATCTTTTTCTGGATTCAGTACATACCCGTGAGACCATTCGCTGATTGGTACATAACCGAGGATGCCGCAGCCCTCAATATCTATGTAAACCCTATGATTAACAGTATTAACAAATTGAACTTTAGCTCTTACAGTAGTACCTGGTTTCAATTTTGTTTTAAGGATATTCCTCACATGGGTTCTTGCTTTATCTCTGGATAAATACACAGTATGTGTCTTTTTATCAATATTCGTTACAAGCACATGAAAATCTCGACCTATAAAGGTAGAACGAGTTTTTGTATTATATGGTTTACCAATTACTTCTTCATTAGGTATAAATCCGGTAATATTTTTAGGTAGCGGAACAATTAAATTTCCATGGTTATCGGCAGCAGATGGGCGGACCTTCAATATCTTCTTATTGTTCATATACTCTGCATATTTTTCAATTTCCTCATTCTTTAAGTCTTCAGAATTAGTTGCTTTATCACTTAGAAAGATACTTTCTGCGAAAATATCATCCACCGGTTTAACATAGCATTGTTCTTCCTCAATAAAATCAAGCATTTGTTCTTTACGACTTTCTTTTTTATTCATAAGTATACCTTCCTCCTTACTAATATTAGTCAATTTAATTTTTAATCATCCCCCAGAAAAATGCAGGTCCGTACACCACTATTAGGAATAGAATAGGTGTCACTATGATAAGTATAACAAAAAATTTAAGCTTAGGTCTATCATTTCTAAAGAAAAAAGCTAATGCAATACTTACTAAAAGCACACCAACTGTAGCAGGTGCGGCAACTTGCTGACATGATAACAGGAAGTTAAAAATAGCTACCCATGCCATGTGCCAAATAGATGAAGTAGCATCATCTATCATTTCAGTAGCGCTTCTATCGGTGTCGATTTGAATATTCCTGGATTTCTTTGCAGCATCCATAACGGTATTTATTGAACTTTTTGAATTGGTCTTCATGTTTTCAAGCACTTTTTTTGACATTTCCTTTTTAGTTTTCTCTATTTCCTCAGAATGTTTAGTATCCAACTGTTCCTTATAGATAGTTTCAATAGAATTGGGATCATCAGCTAAATCAATTCTTTTGGCAGAATCATTGTTAGCACAACCGGCTAAAACTAAAACTAAACAGAAAATCAAAAGAAAATAATTGAATTTACCCCCCATCTTATTCAGCCTCCTTAATGTACATAAAAAAACAAGTAACTCTCATTTTTAAAATTAGATTAAATTTACAAAATGAAGATTATTAACCATATTGTAAAAATCAAAAATAATTTGTGTCAAGTAAAACAGGGAAAAACGATAAAAAAGCACAAAAAAATATCTATAGCATACAATTCGTACTCTATAGATATTGCGGATAAAACGGCCCGCTAGATCACATGATATGGTACATTGGTTTATAACCGTTGTTTAACATATCATCGATACCCTTCCCACAATAGGAATCCCATTCGGCAACACCAACACAGAAACCCTCGTTTTTCAATGTGTCGATTACACGTTTTTGGGAATCCATTACTTTTGCATTTCGGTATTTATCATTGTCATAGGCAATGATAAATATGCGGGTTCCATACCGATTTTTCAGGATATCAATAAAACGCTCATTGCGGTCATTCTCATTTATAAGCTCTGACCATGAGTTTACACCTTGAACAGTAGCAGTTAATGCACCTAACCGTTCACTCGTGATGATGGCTTTTTTAATTCCTTCTGTAACATAACAAATATATGTATCACCTAAAACTTTAGGTTTACAGAGTCCTACACGACTAGAAGGTCCGCAACCGTGGGGAAATCTTTCGCCCTCTGAGGATAGTACTCTATATTTTCCACCATTAGATGGATTATCAAGCCTTATCTGCATCATCACAATTTCGCCATAGATATTTTCAATGGGGAAGAGGATGCCATCGTAGCCAGCAAGTGACCAATAAGTTTTATCATTGTATGAAGATAAAAACGCGCCAGGGAATCCTTTTAGGTCTCCATAGGAGTTATGAAGTTCCTTGGCTAGTTGCCATCTTAGAGGATTTTTACTTTGTATATTACTCTTTTTCCTCTCAAAATCTCTTACCGGAAACGACTTGATAGAATACCTTGAAATAAGTTCATCCGTGAAGCCATCAGTCTTTAGCTTTTGACGATGATGGTCTTCTAATGTCAACATTGATAATAATTTACGGTTTATGCAGTCTAAAGATATATCCTTCATTCTTTCAACGATATTTCCCTTTGCTGCGGCTTGAAAGTTAATTTCATATCCGGAGCCACTGGGTTCGTATACAAAAAGACTATTGCCTTCATTATTGGTGTCTTTTATGTATTTGAATATCGATACATTAGCCTTAAGTGTATCACGCTTGCAGATAATAAATAATTTTCCAGTATCCTCTGACGTAGCGCACCAGCCTTCGTGTCCACATATAGGACAAATACCATTTGGGAAATGCGGATTACCTCTTCTAATCTCTCTTAGCATAGACCATAACCCCCTTAAATAAAATTTGAAATTCCAGTTGACGAGCAACTCCCCACTTATTCACTTGGAACTATAGGGACATAACCTCACATGGAGGATTTTTGAGCAATAAAAAAAACCCATTATTCAATGGATTTCGCACAACTATAGCATATATCGTTGTCACAATGAGCTTCGTATCCCTACCACTCTTTTAAAAAAATAATATTTCTTAAACTTATTATAGAATAACTATGAGATAAAAGTCAACCAAATTTTGATTTTACTTTTAGACTTGGGACTTGTGGCATATTTACTTAGCCCTACTTATATGATAAAGTATAATTGTAGTATTTTTTCTTATTAGGGGAGCATTATTATTGTAACCCAAGACGTGGCCAAATTTACGGAGATTTGGTCTTTTTATGTTTTCTCGATCACCATATAGGTATATATCGGGAATGGGGTGAAGGTATATTTTTAATTTAATTAAGGGGTGACGGTATATGATTTTAGTAGGGGGGTTACTTCTACGCTACGCTGTAGGTTTATGTATCCTGGCAGGTGTAGTATATCTAGGTTTCTTTTTAATTGAAAAAGTAACCGGTAAGGATATTATTACAATTGCACAGGAAATGGGTCTTATCGACAAAGACTCATAACAGTAAAAAGATTAGAGGGTTTCGCCTGCAAAAGAACCTTCTAATCTTTTTATTGCATAACAAACAAGATAATAGTATAATAATGGCATAGTATATTTTTTTATCAGGGGAGCATCATAAGTGACCCATCTGACCAAAGTCCCTGTATAGGGCAGATTATAACAATAAAAAGATTGTGAATAAAAATCTCTTTGCGTTAATGCAAAGAGATTTTTTTGTTTCACAAAAAAGGGGTGAATGGGATAAAGGTAAACTAGTTTGTTATTAAGGGTGAAAAGAAATACGAAAATTTATAAGGGGTGACGGTATATGTTAAAGAAAAAGGAAGTCGATGAAAAAATCGCTCAGGGAATTGAAAAGTTGTATCAGGAACTGCAGGAAGGGAAGACGGAGAACTTGGAAAAAGTCTTTCAGTTGGCAGGAAAAACAAGATATTCTGCGAACAATCTTGCACTGATATTCAGTCAATGCCCGTGGGCATCCACGCTGTACACTTATCCCGCTTGGGCAAAAAAAGGCTATAAAGTAGTAAAAAAAGGTGCTATTTATATTTATCAGCCGCGTCCGTATAAACAAGAAATAACGGACAAAAATGGGAATGAAACAGGCGAAACTGAAACAAAAATGTGGTACAAGTTGATTCCTATGTTCGATATTTCTCAGGTAATAAAGGTTGACGAAAATGCACCGGATATAAATCCTAATGTCTTTGCTGTTTCAAGCGGTACCTCATTACTTCAAATGGAAGGGGAATACCAAGAAGAGTATGACAGGATTAGGGGAATAATCGTTAATGATGGCATAAGGGTTAAAGAGACCAAAGTAATTTTGGGGCGGCCGTCATGCGAAGGAGCATCCTTTGGAGGTTTGATTCTGACAAAAGAGCAATCTTCGGGCAATATGCTTGTAGCACTTATCCATGAATGGGCACATGAGAAGTTGCATTCAGGCAGTGAAAACAAAGCATTTTCTACACAGCATAAAGAATGTCAGGCAGAAGCAGTTGCCTATATTGTATGTTCAGCCATAGGAATTCACAGTCCTTTCTCTAAAGATTATATTCTCGGATGGGGAAATACAGTGGAGGATTTCAAAAAAAACTTGGATTATATCGTTAAGACATCAAAATATATGTTAGGGAAAATCCAAGTTCAAATCGATGAAGAAAAGAATAATGAAGAGGTTGAGGAAATCGCATAATTAAAATTAAGGGGGACGGTATATTATGAAGTGTTTTTTGTTATTGAAAGACCAATTTAAGCAGGTTATTTCAGATATTGAGAAAGAAAACAACCTGCAGATAACCGGTATTCAGCAGCAGATAGAAGATAAAAAGGAATTTAAAAAAGATATTCTTGGTTTCCTATCTAAAGGCAAAAATGAATACAGGGCATTGGTAAACACATGGCAAGAACATGGTGATGAGAATGACATACTATTTACAGCAGAAACGAACTGCTGCGACTCCCAGGTCAAAGTTACTTCGGAGTATATTTTAATATCCTTTGATGTATTGACAGTATATAACCTGAGAAAAAGGTATGAAGAGAGGAAGAAACTTACCAAGTTCTTCCGTCAAAAAAACAAAAAGGTTCAGTATGTTTTTGTCAGTTAAGTTGTAAGAGATTGCTTTTATAGCAGTCCCTGCTATCAAAAATATTAAGGGGGATGGAATATGAATACGATAGGTCTTATCGATGATGGCAAAATTCCTAATCTAGCAATAATGAAAGCTAGTATTTGGGCAAAAGATAAAGGTTTTAGAGTCTTCTTAACACATATAGACAGACCATATTTTCCTGTTAGAGTGGATAAGGTTTTTTGCTCAATTATCTATACCAAAAACAAACAAAAAGCAGAAGCACTGCAATCTCTATATAATATTGAAATCGGTGGTACCGGATGGGACATTAAAAAAGTACTGCCAGTAGAGATCGAAAGATGCAAACCGGATTACAATCTGTACACCGTCGAAGAAATCCTTGCTAGAAATAATAAGGGTATTGGTAAGTTGGAGACAAAAAGAAATAAGGCAAAGGAGATTGTAGGTTCAGGGATAGGTTTTACAAGCCGTGGTTGCATCAATGAATGCAGCTTTTGCTTCGTGCCGGTTAAGGAAGGAAAGCTCAAACAAGAGTCGGAAATAAAAGACTTAATTAATCCCAAGAGTAATAAGTTGATACTTTTAGATAACAATTTTACTGCAGATCCGCATTGCTTAGATAAGCTGAAAGAAATCAGGGAACGGGGATTAACAGTAGATTTAACACAAGGTATTGACGTAAGGATCATAACAGAAGAAAAAGCAAAAGGATTAAGCTCTATAAGACATATGAGAAGTATCCATTATGCATGGGATTTAGTTGAGGCGGAAAGAACAGTTTTGAGAGGTATAGGTATTCTTTCAAAATTCATAAAGAAATACAAGCATATGTGCTATATGCTTACAGGGTACAATACGAATTTTGAGCAGGATATGTACCGCTTCCGGAGATTGACTGAAATAGGAGTAGACCCGTTTGTAATGGTATATAACAGTAAAAACGATGCTTTATTAAAACATTTTGCAAGGTGGGTAAACGGAAGATTCTACAAAACAGTTGACTGGAGTGATTACACACCATATAAAAATGCTGTTAAAGCCGGCTTGGTTGCATAAGATAAAGTAGGGGGGAAGGCTAATGGATAATGTAATTTTATTAAGCGGAGCAGAAGAATATTTGATAAAGGAGTATGTAGATAAAGCAAAGGAACGCATACAGAATCTTGACTTCAATTTTAATGTCTTTGAGGATGTAAACGAAGAGGAGATCATCAATGCTTGTCTTCAGACACCATTCCTTGAAGATTATAAAGCAGTAGTAGTAAACGGTGATTTATTTAAGAAAGATTATAAGCAGCTGCAGCAGTATTGCGAAAATCCAATTATTTCGACGGTTCTCATTTTAATTACATCCAATGTAGATAAGCGAAAGAAGCTATACCAAGTATTAAATAGAAATGGGAAAGTGATAATATTCAATAAGTTAAAAGGTACTGATTATCTGAATTTTATCAAGAATTATTTTGACAAAAGGAATGTACAAATAAGCAATGACTTGATAAGCATTATTGCGGACCGTTTTAGATACTTAGATATTGAAGAAATTACACTGCGGGATATAACAATGGACTTAGATAAGCTTATAAGCTATTTCGGAGGAGTGGTTACTACCAAAGCAGTAATGGATATTATAAAACCGCCTATAGATAATAATGTTTTTCGATTTATTGAATTGGTAAACAGGAAAGAACATGCTGCTCTGACAGTTTTAGATAATCTTCTTAATAATGGTACAAGTGTCATGCAATTACTAGCTCTATTGGCTAGACATTACAGAATCATGTACAAGTTAAAAGTTGCAGGAAATGCTGAACTAGGTTTATCATCATTTCAGTTAAAAGGTTTTAGTAACTCTTCTAATGCAACGGTTGAAAGCATTATAGAAAGTATAAAGTTGGTTAATGCAACACAGACGTTGATACGAAGCGGCAGTATAGATATGCGTTTAGGAATAGAAGTACTAACAGTTAACTTATTACATTAAACAAAAAAAGTACATACAAAGATTATCCTTTGTATGTACTTTTTTTGTTGGAAATTTGGGAGTGTCCCATATTTTGTGTTTTTTATCCCTTAAGCAGTTTCTAAAGTTAACATAACAATATGTCAAATATAAATTTTTTGTAAGTTAATGGTAACATGGCAAGTTTCATGTATTATGGATTTGACGCAAGTTGCGTATTTTGGAAATGTTACGTACTTTTAGAAGTATATATTTTCCTTTTGGCACTTATTAAGCTGCTTATTAAGGCTACCCCACTACAGATAAATGGCAAAGTAAAGAACCCCCATTTTGTTATAATAAAACCTCCCATCATAGAACCAATCGTAATCCCAAAATATAATGCCGTGTTATTTAAGGCAAGTGCCATTCCACGAGTTTCTGGAAATTCTTCTGCTAAACGGGCTTGATATGAAGTAAATGATGTATATCCAATAAGTGCCCACAAAAATAACAAAAAATAAACCAAAATTCCCGATGAAAAGAAAAAACCTAATAGGGCAAGTATGCCAATAAGCATGGCTGTACTGAATATTGATACCATTCTTGCACCAATTTTATCTGTAACTCTCCCACTGGATAAACTACCAATTACAGCTCCTATACCATAGGCAGTAATTGAAGCTGCAAGTTCACTTGAAGAAAAATGGTTATATAAAACCAATCCAGTTCCAAGAAATACATAAAGAGCATACATGGCAATTGACCAAAAAGTAGTTACACTCACTGCAGAAATAATTCTTATTGCACTTCCTTTTGTCTGTGCTTCTGCTGAATGTACTTTATTTATTGATGCCCAAACTCTAAAGTTTAAGATTGATAGTAAAGCAGCAATTATAGCTAAACTAATAAAAACAGAACGCCACCCAAGAAATTGTTCTAACAGAGTTCCTATAGGTGCTCCCGCCCATAAAGCCATAAGATGTCCTGATACTACAATAGAAAGCCATCCCCCCCTGCGTTCAGGTAATGCTGTATCGCCAATAATTGCATAGACTAAAGGGGTTATTGACGCAACAGATAAACCAGCAAAAATACGACTGGTTATTAACATTACAAATGAGGGAGAAATGGCTGTCAAAAAATTGGATAAGCAAAACGATAATAAACCGAAAACAATAAAAAGGCGGCGACCTTTGCGGTCTGAAAGCCATCCAAAAAGTGGGGCACTGATGGCATACATTAGTGAAAATACAGTAACTATCCACCCTGCAATAGCAGGAGTTATTTCATATTCTTTAGCAATAAACGGTAATAAAGGAGATATAACAAACAAATCAGTACCGATAATAAATAAGGTAAACCACCCTGTAAGAAGATACATGGTTTCTTTTAAGTTAATACGCACATTTATCACCCATAAACAATATATCAGCATATTAGTTTGTTTATGAATAATATTACTATAAATCGTTTAATTTTCTAACTACACATTTTATTACTATTCTGCATTAATAATATCAATAAATTTCCATCTAGTTAAACCCACTTGAATGGAATATTTTATGTAGAATTAAACATTATGGCAGCGTAACAAATAGACAATACTTTCTCTAATAAAGTTTCTTCCGTCTGGGTTTAGAAAGTCAACATAAATCAAGTCCATAATTTGAAACCCTTTTCATTTACACAAAACTTAGGATAGTCTCGGAAATTTGGGTAATATACGACGATATTTATATTTCCATCTACATAATGCTATTTAGCTTCAACGAACCATCGGTCCTCTTCAAACCACAAAAGAGTTTCTTTACCCATTATCCGGCATTTGTATCTGAGTCCATGCCCGCCCACTTTTAGAGATGCGGCTTTAGCAATGTTGAGCACCCGGTCTACCGAAAATTTACGACCATCTTCCCAGATTACTGTTAGGGGGATTTTTTGACCATCATGTGTAAATTTAACAATCATATCAACAAATACTTTTCGCACAGCCATCACCTACCTAAAATATGAAACTGGATGAATTACATTTTCTTCTACGGGATTTGTATTAAGATGCTGGTCCTTTAAAAGTACTGCTCTTTGGATAGAATAATGCCCAAACCTTTGCCTTATTTTATCTATGCAGTAATCTATATCTTCAAGCTTTTGTCTTTTGTTTTCAAATAGCGATAGCTGCATGTATGTATCAGCAACAACCAGGTCTGTTACCCTAACTCCAAAACTACGAATACTTTTAGACCAATTCCATGATTTTAAAAATATACGATAGGCTTTTTCTGCAATTTCTGTACTGATAAATGTATGCTGCAATAGTTGTCCTTGTCTTTCAATACACTCTAATTCTTCATTTCTGATAGAAATTTGTACGGTTTTGCCTTTAAGGTTATGTTTCCGTAATCTTTCGCCCACGCTATCTGCAAGCACATGGATTAATATTTTAACATCTTCGTTAGCAGTCAAATCTCTTGGAGTAGTTACACTGTTTCCTACACCTTTTAAAATAGTCTCATAATCAGTTTTTTTAACAGGTGTATTATCCATTCCATTAGCAAAATACCAAAGAGTTTCTCCCCATTTTCCAAGCTGAGATTTTAAAAAGGGTAGAGGAGCATTTGCTAAATCACCGATTGTATTAATGCCAATTCTATATAATTTTCTTTTGGTGGAGCGGCCGACATATAATAAATCTTCTACCGGCAAAGTCCATACCTTATTTTTAAAGTTTTCTTGCGATATGACGGTCACGGCATCAGGCTTTTTCATATCAGAACCCAATTTTGCGAAAATTTTATTGAAACTTACTCCAGCTGAAGCGGTAATCCCTAACTCTTCTTTGATTCTATCCTTTATTTTATAGGCAATGTTTTCAACGGATCCAAACAGTTTGGTGCTTTCTGTTACATCCAACCAACACTCATCAATCCCGAATGATTCAATTTGATCCGTATAGTAAGCATATATTTCTCTTGCTTCCCTAGAAAAACGCAAATATAAATCATAGTGAGGAGGCACAATAATTAAGTTTGGGCATTTATTTCTTGCTTCCCATATTGCTTCGCCGGTTTTTATTCCAAATTTTTTTGCGATATAGTTTTTGGCCAGCACTATTCCATGACGGCTTTCTTGCGAACCGCCAACGATAACAGGTTTTCCTCTTATCTGAGGATTATATAAACACTCTACACTTGCATAGAAATTGTTTAAATCACAATGTATGATTTCTCTTTGCATGAATGACACCCTTAGTAATTATATGCAAACATTTGTTTGCATTATTCATTATACAGCAGGAAATTATTTCTGTAAAGAGACACTACTGTGATTTTTACAAATAAAGAATCAAGAGGTAGTAATACATAAGATAAGGGTAAAGTGGATATTTAAATAAAGGGCAATATTCTATACACAAAATTTAGAATATATTTATTACTTTGAGAAATATAATATATGATATTATACTAAATGGCGATAAGATTCATTTAAGGAGCGAGTAAGGATACTGTTTACAGCAGCCTTACTCTGATATGCTAGATAACAAAAACATTTAACACAACTTTTCTATGATACGTTATTTTCATCTTCTTCTAAGTCATCTATATGTAGTGTCTTGTGTAACTCCTGCAATTGCTTAAATTTCTCACTTGAGAGCAATTTATCATTACCAGAACGTAATATTTCCTGCAATGCTTGTTCTGCTGATACAATCTCAGCGGTAGAACTGTCACCCTGCCAGTCGCTGCCATGAATTATTACATAACGGCCATCCTTTAATTTCGTTAGCCCCTTATGTGATCCCATACCACCATTCACCCAGTTTCTACCATCCCAATAGTCTAGATTGTGATTATACTGTACTCTTGCAATAATATCACCGTATTCATTCTCGACATTTACTCGACCCATGTTTTCAACTCCTTTATAAAATATTAATATTCTGTAATTATGCCCCAGACGCCAATATTTATGCTTTCAAGATTGATTTCCGTTCGTTTTCAGAACTTCTAAAAAGACTGTAGCATACGATAAATAACCTAGACATATAATTGTAGAAAAAAATCAGGTAATTCAACATTAATTAAGCATGAATATAGATATTATAAGTAAATTATGGTATAATATAACTACCCGCAGAGGACATCCCCCTTCTCTATTTACGGAAGGAAACAGGCTACAGGGGTATAGAGAGGGGGTGATATGGTGGAACTAAAGATAAAGCTGATACTGACAATTGTGAGCATTCCTTGTCTACTAAGCATCTTGCGATACTTAATTAAGCATGGTGATTATAGTATAAGCATCAGTTTTAAAAATAAAAAAAATAAGTAGTCGCCGTCCAAGCAAACTACTTATTTCTCTTTAGACTTTCATATTAACTCTGTCCTGTTTCTTTCCTTATAAATATTATAACCCATTTAAGGCAAAATAGTCAACAGTTGCAGCACTTTAACTATAATAGTTGGAGTGCTTTATTTATTTTACCTTATATATTGACATGTTACCATGTAACATTGTACTATAGTAGTAAGAAAATATTGGTAATAAGGAGGATATTTGTGGCAAGCTTCATAAAAAAAGAATTCCAGGTTGAAAGAGAAGAATTGGACAAGTTTAAGGAAAATGTACCGCCTTATAATCCTAAAACAAGTACAGGAGGGATGAATGAAAAAATAAGAGAGCTAATGGCATGGTACAATAAGAATCCACAAGAAGCTGACAAAATATTGAACAAGAAATAGTAGTTTTGCGTAGTAAATTGAACTTTGAAAACTGAATATTGTTAGACTCTAAAATTTCTTGAAATTATTTTAATTTTCCTATTGACGTTACTCCCGTACGGGAGTATAATGGAACTATGAAAAGCAAATAATAAAACAAAAATGAGAGGGGAAATTAAAATGTTAGAAAGAATTAAAGGATTGGTAGAAGGAATTACAAAAGGTGAAACTGTAGTAACATCGGAACAGCTAGAAGCAATTATGGAAACTGAATACACATATGT
Source organism: Clostridia bacterium (assembly GCA_050251575.1). Lineage (GTDB taxonomy): Bacteria > Bacillota > Clostridia > SK-Y3 > SK-Y3 > X23. Next base: position 2,440 of record JBFWMP010000017.1, on the reverse strand, counting down.
AGAAAATTGCGGAAACTCTGGCAGATACGATGGCACTCTTTACAGTGTAAGATTAATGGGCGAGGATGGAAATGACACTGGAGAAGAAATTGCGGAGGTAGTTGTTGTTAATGGGTGATATAAACCATACTGGGGAAAAAAAGATACAGTTTTGGGTAGAAGAAAATTTATTAGAGCAGCTAGAGGAAGCTATAAAAAAGCAGGGTTATAAGAATCGTGCTGAATGGTTTAGAGAAAAAGCTAGAGAAACTATTAAAGAGTCTAGTAGTAAAGACTAGGCTCTTTACAGGAGAGAGATATGTCACGCAAAAGAAATTTTAAAAAAGACTGGTTCTTAGAAAAGCCTACGGATGTTTATAAAGCTGTATTGACTGGAGAACTAAAAATATTTCCTATGCGCTATTGGGAAAAGCCTGATTCTTATTTACACGCTGCCGAGATAACCCGATTTTTAATAGAAAAAATCCTTATCTGGACAGAGGATGATATAAAAGAAAAGCTAATGCTTAAAACTTTTAAAAAGAATAAATTATATGGGATGATTTCTATTTTGTTTAACAATAGTCCATACGCAGCTTTAAATAATGCTTATCCCGACAGATTAAAACCTTGGGAATTACAACAAATGTTTTGCAGAGGATGGACACGTGATATGGCTTTAGAAGCTATAAAATGGCTGGTAGAGACAAAATTGAGTTGGGATGATGAACAAATAAAAAACCATTTTTCTAATAGCACATTACGTGAAAATGGTCTTGGTGGTATAGCGAATTATTATAATATCTATGAATTGCTTAATACAATTTACCCCGAACGATTTAAAAAATGGCAAATAAAAGAGTTAACTAAGTGGGATGAACAGACAAAAATAGACGCTATAAGATGGCTGATAGAAGATGTGTTAAGAATAGATCCTGCTAAAGTTATCGTAAGGAAAAATGATTTTGTAAATAATGGTTTGGCTGGACTACTAACACGATATAACAACTCACCATATCTTGCTATTAAAGATGCTTATAGGGTAGAAGAAGATAAAATAACAGAATTATATTTAAAGCGATAATGCAGAGTCTAACAATTAACAGTTAGACTCTTTTTATACGCTAAATAAGGTTTTAAGGACGGTGAGGTGATATAGTTAAAGTCAAAGAGTTTATACAGAAATATGGATACTTAGAAGATTTTGAAATGCAACTTACAATAGTTAGAGATTATGCAGATACTCTTAATTAGGAAACTAGCGAGTTAGTAATAGATGATATTGGATATTCTGGCAAAGTTATTGTGTTTGGGGAAGGTAAAAAGATAAATTAAAGACAGTTTTTAGGAGGCGCAAAATGTCTAAAGAAGTCGAATTAATAAAAGAAGATACAGAAATATTAAATAGATTAATTGAAAGACTTAAAACTGTAGTTTTTAAAGAGAAGAAGTGAGATGATATTAGTGTTTGAAGAAGTGGCTAAAAATATTGTAGTGCGAGTATTTGAAGAAATTTCAGTAAAAACAATAGATTTGAGAAGCTATGTAACTAACGAGTTAAATAAAAAAGGTTCTATTATTTATATTTTAAAGGACAAATACAATGATATCCTTTATATCGGAGAAACTGGACAATCTATTAACAATAGATTGCAAAAGGATGGTAACGGTTCACATAAGTATAAAGAATGGTTTAATGATGTAGTAATAGTTGATATATATTATGGTAATTGGGATATAGCAGAAAGAAAGATGGTTGAACAAGCGTTTATATTTATGTTGTGTCCAAGATATAATCAGCAACAATAATAGTTGACAATAGATTATTGACTTTATGGGGGTAAAACTATGCAAAAGTTTTATTTATATGTTTCAGGTATTTCAATGTTATTTTGGATATATTCTTTTTTCGCATTTGTAACAAAAATATTAAATATTTGGATTAAAGATATTTATTTTTGTTTTTTAATTGCGTTGCCTATTGGTATTTTTTATATACATTGTTTAATTCAAGGTTTTGAATTAGATAGTCATTTTAAAAAATAATATATTAACATGACAATAAATCATCGATTTTAAGGAGTTGGTATAAATTCACAATACATAAGGAACAGTCGAAAACATAACTTACATACGACTTAATTACGATTGTTTTGATTATTTTTAGTGATGAACAGTCATTTTTCAATGAGTAGTAAGCATGATAGCCTTTAAATGGCTATGGCAATAGTATTTCGGCTCATAGTCCATGCCATAAAATCATGCTCACAGAGGTTTGTTGTGGTAGAACCGTTTGTATCATAAAAAATAAGATATTAAATATATTGAACAGAATGCTGTAGATGATAAAATTAAGTTAACAGTTTTCGATAAATAAGAATTGACAGTTTCCCATCAACTCAAAGAGAAAAATGATAATCTTACTGGAAATTGGCTCATCGCAAATAGCAGGGTCAGCCAT
>JBFWMP010000016.1:21485-32528 GCA_050251575.1 Clostridia bacterium | reverse complement strand
CCCAGTAACCACATTCATCCACTTGGGATAAGTACATTGCAATATTTTGGTCAATTCTATCAAGCTTTTTTTCAAGATGTCCTTATTGTATGAGTATGAAAATTTAAGTTTATTATTTTTTCAAGTTTATATTCAAAGAGAAGGCTCCGTGAATATCCATGGAACTTTTTTATGCGTATAAACATCTATAGAATAAGGTTTAAATGGATATCAGGAGGGTTTATGAAAGTAAAAAGAGTATTAACAACGCTTATTCTACTTATCTGTGTATTACTATTTCTTTACTATGAAAACAATTTTATTACTATTACTAATGTAACAATTAAATCAAATAAATTACCACAGAGTTTTAATGGATACAAAATAGTGCACCTATCAGATTTACATAGTAAATCATTTGGTGAAAGTCAGAGGAACTTGATTAGGAAGATAAGAAATATAGAACCTGATTTAATTGTATTTACCGGAGATTTAATTGATAGTAAGGATTACAATGAAGAAGCTGGAATTGGTTTAATGAAGCAGATTGTCAGGATTGCTCCGGTTTATTATGTTACCGGCAATCATGAATGGTGGTCAGGAAGGTTTGATACTTTAGAAAAAGCCATAAAAGAAAGTGGTGCGACTGTTTTACGAAACGCTTATAAAAAAATTGCAAAAAATCAGGATGAAATTTTTATTATTGGAATAGATGACCCTGCTGCAAGTTATGACAGAGATGGTGAAGAGAAGTTAATTGAAAATGAGATAGGCACGGCAACGCAAGGAATTGAAGAAGATAAGAGGTTTAAGATCTTGTTATCTCATCGGCCTGAAGTGTTTTCTATATACAGTCAATTCAGCTTTAACTTAATACTTTCCGGGCATGCCCATGGAGGGCAGGTAAGATTACCTCTCATTGGTAGTATAATAGCTCCTAATCAAGGCTTTTTCCCACATTATACATCAGGTAAATATATTGAGGAAGATTCGATAATGGTTGTAAACCGAGGACTTGGGAATAGTATCATTCCACAAAGACTATTTAATCATCCGGAAGTAATTGTTATAACGTTATCTAAAGATTGATTGAACATATGGGGATGATTTTGCTTAGTGGGCTTATTGTTGGCTGCACATGCATTATACTGGAGGCAATAAAGGAATCAAAAGAAGATAACAAGAATTTAATTGGGAAACAAAATTTAATATGTAGTGATGTAAGATATAAAAACTATTTTTTGATACGAAGCTGCAAAAAAATGTAGTATAATACAAATAGAATGGATAAAGTTTTCTAAGGCTCAAGTTAAATTTTGATATCAATGTAACATAAAGAGTACGCATTCTAAGCTAAAAGGTAGGTAAAAATTTTGGACACACTAATTTTTAAAACAAGGGATTTACAATTTAACAATATGATTGATTATTGTGATATAGCAATTCACGAGTATAAAGCAACATTCATTACAGGTGAAAGCGGAACAGGGAAAAGCACCTTACTCAAGCTATTTAATGGAACTCTCTCCCAAAGCAACGGAGAGATTTTTTATAGTGGGAAAAGCATACAAGAGGCTGATACGATTTTACTTCGTAAAGAAGTTTCTCTTATCAGCCAAGGGATATTCTTATTCGATGCAAGCATAAAAGAAAATTTTGAGATGTTTTATGAATATCGTGAAGAGGCGCCGCCAACAGATGATGAAATCAATGAATTCTTAAGGATATGTTGTATCTTCTTTCCTCTTGATAAAGATTGTACTACTATGTCAGGAGGTGAAAGGCAAAGGATATATATGGCAATCTATTTGTCTTTTATCCCGAAAGTTATTATGCTTGATGAACCTACTTCTGCACTTGATACCAAGAACAGTCATGATGTAATAGAAAACATTCTTCTGTTCTGCAAAAAAAATCATATTACTGCAATTGTCGTAAGTCATGATAAAGAGCTAACGAAAAGATTTGCAGAAGATATTATTGAGATTAGAAAGGGTGTAAAGTGAAATGAAAGGTGCGGCACAATTGAGTGTTATTCAATTTAGCTTAATTTATCTATTACTGATTATTATTTTAGCTATAATGAAGAAATCTAAAATAAGTCAGACAAAGTTGCTGTTTGTAGCAAGTTTGAGAATGACAGTTCAGCTTGTTTTGGCAGGGGTTATTTTAACCTATATCTTCGAAAATCCTCATCCCATATTTATTATTCTTTATTTAATTGCTATGATTGCCTTTTCCATTCATAGAGTGTTATCTAAAAATAAAAGTTTAAATAGAAACTTTAAGATCGCAGTGTCACTTTCGCTTACATTAGCAGGGCTTTTTGTGCTTGTATTTTTTGTAATGGTCGTAGTGGGTGAAGAAATTTTTAACCCGCAATATACTATTCCAATTGCAGGGATGATTATTGGTAATGCAATGACAGGAGTGACCCTTGGGCTTAAAACTTTTACGGAGAACATTAAAACGCAAAGGTCCAAAATTGATGCTTTGCTTAATTTAGGAGTTAATCCTAAAAAGATATTATTGCCCTATGTAAACAATGCATTGGAAACCGCATTATTACCTACAATGAACTCTATGCTGGGAATGGGAATCATATCTTTGCCGGGAATGATGACAGGACAAATACTTTCAGGAACCTTACCTACAACCGCCATCATGTATCAAATTGCAATTATGATAGCCATTGGCACCTCAGTATGCTTAACAGTATTTTGTAGTCTAAATTGGGGATATAGAACATTATACAATACCAGAAATCAAATAATATACTAGCAAAAGTTCTGCATCTTGAGTGACGCTTCAATCAAGTTTTTGGTTTACTATTATAGAAAGTACCATATAATATATATTAATATATTGTGGAAGGAGGAGTTGTTATGCGACAAGAAAGAGAAACATTTTCGTCTCGGTTGGGATTTATTCTAATCTCTGCCGGCTGCGCCATTGGCTTAGGTAATGTTTGGCGCTTCCCGTATATTACGGGTCTTTATGGAGGTGGCATTTTTGTACTGATCTATATTCTATTCCTCTTGATTCTTGGATTACCGATTATGGTGATGGAATTTTCTGTTGGTCGCGCCAGTCAAAAAAGTGTTGCTGCGTCTTTTGATGTTTTAGAGCCGAAAGGAAGTAAGTGGCATGTCTTTAAGTGGCTTGCCATGGCGGGGAACTATTTATTAATGATGTTTTATACCACCATTTCAGGGTGGATGCTTGCTTATCTTTTCTTTATGATAAGAGGAGATTTTATGGGTATTACACCAGCAGAAGTAGAAGGAGTCTTTAACGGGCTTACAGCTAATGCCGGTGCAAGCATCTTTTGGATGACTATCGTTTGTATTTTAGGTTTTGGTGTTTGTTCCCTGGGACTGAAAAATGGAGTGGAAAAAATAACTAAGCTGATGATGTCTTGTCTTCTTGTTATAATGATCGCGTTAGTGGTTCGTGCTGTGACACTGCCCAATGCAATGGAAGGTCTTTCTTTTTATCTTTTGCCGAATCTTGAAAGCATTGCACAAAACGGTCTTTGGTCAACTGTTTATGCAGCGATGGGGCAAGCATTTTTCACACTCAGTATCGGGATGGGGAGCATGGCGATATTTGGAAGTTACGTTTCTAAGGAACGAAGCTTGTTTGGAGAAGGCTTAAATATCACAATTCTTGATACCTCTGTGGCCATTATGTCGGGTCTTATTATTTTCCCGGCGTGCTTTTCCTTTGGTGTTAATCCTGGTAGTGGGCCAGGGCTTGTTTTTATTACCCTGCCTAATATTTTTAACGCTATGCCGGCCGGACAACTATGGGGTATTGCATTTTACATATTTATGGTTTTTGCTGCTTTATCTACGGTTATTGCTGTATTTGAAAATATTATTTCATTTGGTATTGATCTTTTTGGCTGGTCAAGAAAGAAAGCTGTGCTTATCAATTTTATTGCCATTGTCATTTTATCACTGCCATGTGCACTTGGATTTAATGTGCTGAGTGGTTTTAATCCTTTAGGAGAAGGCACTGTTATTCTAGATTTGGAAGACTTTATTGTTAGCAACAATATACTGCCTCTAGGTTCTTTGGTTTACGTCCTTTTCTGTGTTAGCCGCTATGGCTGGGGATGGAAGAATTTCATTAATGAGGCCAATACCGGGGTAGGAATCAAATTTCCGAACAAACCTAAATTTTATCTCACCTTTATTCTGCCGATTATTATTTTGATTGTTTTTATTTTTGGATATATCGAAAAGTTTGTTTTATAGGGCAGCTTAGATGCTAAGATCCTTCACTTACGTTCAGGATGACATCTCGAGTTTCTTTTGCTTAATCATACTTTATCAGTGCTTGCAGACAGTAACCTGTCTGCAATTATAATTATTAGAAAATGCTAATAAAATATGATAGTGAAATAGCTTGTTGTATCATTACTTCTAGCACCGGTAATCCTGTCTGAGTTGCTGTGATCAATAACTTTCATGCCATCAACACCTGCTGCATTCATCGCCGAAAGCAAGGTGTTGATGGAAGAAGGTGAATCCATATGATCATTATTTAGGTGTTGAATTAGATTAACGGCTCTATCCTCTATTGCCTTAATTGAGATTTCATCCATTTCATCCGCTTTCTCAAGGGGAAGGTAGTGTGAGAAATCGACAGAAGCAAGTATTAAGCTTTTTTTATTCTGAAGTTTCTTTTGAAGATTTTTCCCTAACTGTTGAGAATCTTTTAATCCATAGGTTCCATGGAGCAAGACCGGCACGATTTTGCTGTTTGGCATATAATACTTGATATAAGGAACTAAGCCTGCAATGGAGTGATCCTTTTCTAATAAGTTAAAATCCATATCAGCAGTTTTAGAATCTATTAATGAACTTATAGTATCTTGATCAGATTCTAGGATGCCAAAAGGAGTCTGCCAGTTCCAGCTGCCGGTATGAACATTTTTTATTCCTGTTCCTTTGTGATTAGGTGCTATTACTACCACTACTTCAGGCTGTTCTGCCGATACTGTTTTGAAAAATGAAGCAATCATATCTTTTGCAAGAAGATGATGGGGGACAATGCCCCCTTTTATTTTTTGTGAGGAAATATCAGCACTTTGTGCAGCAGACACTGATTGTAGAAAATCTTTTTCATCATAATATTTACACAAGATGTTTTTTTCACTCATTTGAGAGGGTTGCTGCGGCTGCTGATTATATAATGCAGGAAGGATAGAATCCTTATTATCTTGTTGATAAGATGGCACAACCAAGAGTGATGTTGTGCACAATCCTGTCAACAATAGAAATATGATAGTATGTTTCATCATTTATCACCTTTTTTAATGACCACCTGCATTTTTTCAGCAAATCCTGAGACGTCACTTTTGCTATGCTTAATAAACGTATAATCTGCTGTAAACCCTCCCGGTGTTACTGCCCGGGCGTAATAGGTAATAGCTTTATCGGGAGATTTGTTATTCTTATCATAAAAGAAGCCAAACGTGACCTTTTGTCCATTTCTTTCTCCGGGATACCATTTCCGATCAAATTGATTGACAGACGATACATATCGTAACCCTGCGGGAAGGATATCGGTAATCTCATAATAGCCGTCAGGAGCTGTCTCTGTAAACTCAGGTTCTAAAGCGATTTTAATCAGTTCAGATTGGTTAAAGCTTTGGCTGGTTTTCCCATCCACACTATAGCTTCTTTTTATTTTTACTAACTTGTTTGTATCCTCCACCAAATCCTTCACTGGTCCAATAAAGCTTGATGTAACAGCAATATCACCGTTGATGTTAGAAAATTTGATATTTTTCAAAGCTTCTGGTGTGAGTACAAGCTTTAATATCTCATTTTTATCTAATGATACATTTTTCGTTTGCCCATCAGCTTCTATTGTAAAGCTGCCTTTTTGTTTTGCATCAGGTATCATATCATTTATATAGATCAAACTTTCCATATTAGTCAGAACATCACGTGTGGAGTTATCCTGTACATATCTGAATAGTCCGGATTTCTCAGGAGCGTTAATTTTCATGCCTAAAACAGAACATAAGGAGGTAAGTTCAATGGTATTATCACGGCTATCTTTAGAATTAATATATACATAGGGACTGTTTGTGATTCCGTATTGTCTGATAATATCACTATATAAATTCCAAGCAGGTTTTAAACTACCGAGTTCTGCAAGCCCGATTCCAAGATACAATTTTTCTTTGATTCCGATACTATTTGATTCTAAAAGATTAATGATGTCAATGAGAACCGGTTCATCTAATGCAGCTAATCCCCAAAGAGAAGCCGTAACATCTTCCGGCGTAGCATTCTTATTGTCGAGAGTTTTGTACAAGTAAAACTTCATTGCTGTACTGTCAAACAAGTCGTCTGCAAGAGAACTGATCTTAGCGGTTATTTCCGGGCTGCTGCTGGCATAAGGCAGCAAAGCGATGCCCCCGTCGTGTTGCTGGTATGAATTGAATGTATCATCTTCTGCCCATCCCAGTTCTGCACCGTAATGCTTATGCATTAATTGTTTAGCTATTTTTCGTGAAAGCTTTTGATCAACCCGGTCACCCCAGCTATTCATCAATGAGAGAATGGCGTTATAGGAGGCGGAGGTTTCCTCATTATAGAATGAAAGAGTTGTAAGAGATTTTTCACCTTCTATTTTTAAGCTGTCAGTAAGCTTGTAATGGTTTAGTCTTGATGCCTCCAATATGCTCTTTACTACTTTGAAGTTTCTTTTAACAGCATCATTGTAATCTCCGTGCTGTGCGTTTATTGTTACTGAATAATCTCCTTCTGTCAGTTTACCCAACTCAATGTTGACTAGATTATCACTGTTACCTTGGGCTTTAAAGGTATTATTCACACCATTTTTCTTTTCAAGTAAGACAGTATAGTCTATACTTTTACCTTTTTCCAGTTTAGTACCAAAGCTTCTGGCAGATATATTGACCGTATCTCCATCTATGAAGATATTGTTAAACAATACATCTACAAAGAACGGAAGCTTTGCATCAATATTGATCTTGCCATTACCCGCCTTTAAGTCGTTGGTAATTCCCTGATAAGTTATTCTCCAAGATGTCAGGTTATCCGGAAGCTTAAAGCTTGTTTTTCCTTTACCGCTGTTGTCTGTTGTAATAGTATCGAAAAAGGCATTATCCTTGAACATGGATCTGATTGATTCATCTCCTCCTTCACCACCCTGTTCCGGGGCACCGCCATCGATGTTCAAAGGCTTATAGGATAGATATTCTGAGAGGATTCCCGAATGAAAACAATAGCGGTACAGGGAAGATAAGGTATCCACGTACTGATTATGGACAGCGAAAAATGCCTCATCTACAACACTCAGATTTACCTCGGCACTATAGGGGACTCCCTGCATGTCTTTTACATCAATATCTAATTGTACCGTATCTCCGGGTCTATATTCCTCCTTATCGGGTTTGATGCTGATGTTTAAAGCTTTCTCTTCATAATCGTAGTTAATTGGCTTGTTTTCAACATTAAACACATTTCTCCCATCGAAATAAACTGCTTTTATATAAATATTGGGGACATATTCTTTTGTAAATTCAAGAGAATAGTAAGGATCATCCTTTACCGTATATGAAAATATGCCATTCTTAAGGATCATATATAAGAAGCGGTCATTAGAGGTTTTAGGCAAATCAAGCTCATTTTTTTTAACAGTCAGAGCTATAGTATCTTCCAGTTTGAATTTTGATCTATCATTCTCAGTAGAGAGTGAATATCTATCAAGATTATGCTCAGAAGGTTGGGGATATTTATATAAGTATGCGGTTTCTATGATAGAGTTTTGTCTTGAGTCGGAGCCCTCTGCTTCAATAAAATAGTTCTTATTTTCTTGAATGGCGAATTCATAAGAGTAATTGCCGCTTGCCGTATTGGCGTCAAATTCCTGCAGCAGATTTATAACTTCAAAGTAACTATAATATTTTCGTACTTTTTTATTGATAAAATCATAATATTCTCCTGTCTCTTTGCGGTCCCAATGCTTCTCGTAAATCCGTATTTTCACAGGAATATCTACAGCATTACCACGATATTCAGCGGCATCATACCACCAATCGGAACGGTTTCTGATTTTTTCTAAGTTAATACGGTTTGTATTGATATCTATAATGCCTGTTTGAGATTTTGATGATGTTTTCACCTCTATCATGGTGTCTCTTGGGAAAACCATTGTACTGCTATAGGCGTATATCTCCTCTTCCTCTGTTTTTGCATTGTTAAGATATAAGGTTAGGTAAAGCGGGTGCCATGATTTATCAGAAGATGCCGAAGATACTTCCAGAGCAGCCTTCCCATTTTCATCACATACGATATTTCCTTCTTTGTGATTATCCCATGTAGTATAGTGCGAATACTTTAAATCCAGACCTGAAACAGGGGAGCCTTCAAAGAAGCTTGCCCGGATGTCCACGTTTAACTTCTCCCATTCAAACATTGCTTTCTTATCTGAATTAATATCAATTTTATAAGCAGGCTTGGTGTATTGTCGTATATCAAAATATTTCTGTATGACTGCCTCATTTCCCAGCTTAAGTTGGATAAAATAACTGCCGGCATTAAAGTTGGATAGTTCTATACTGCTCTTAAAGGTACCAAGCTCGGAGATGTTAATTTCCTTAGATATGATTTCCGATAGCTTGCTATTTCCCCCATATAATTTGTTGTCTCCTTCATACGTATAATCTGTCCGGCATAGAATTAACATAGCCTTAGAAGGTAAATCTTCACCATTTCTTGGTTTTGTCATACCCCAGATTTGTATGGTGTCGGTAGGAAGATACAAATCACGGTCAGAGTACAGGTATGCCCAATACTTTTGTGCGTTTTTATCACCGGCATATTGGTAGGAGTAGTAAGAGAGGGGTGCTAATAAAACCGGCCCCTTATCTTCGGAAATCTTGAAGAACGATTTTTGATCCTTAGGTTCTTTAAATACTTTTTCTGAGATTACTGCAATACCGTCTTTATTTGTTTTTGCCGGTTGAATTCCATCAATGGATACTATTGCCCCCTCAACAGGTGTACCGGTACTTGAGCGGTTCACCCATACGAGACTTTCTTGTATGCCTGCCATAGCATAGACAGATAAGTCATTTACCTGTACATGGGTTTGATAAGTAGCATTTTTTGATTTTACATTTATAAGATAATGCCCTTCCGGTAGGCTGGACGGAAATAGAATAAAGCTTTTATACCAGTAGTCACCAGTGTTATTCATCATTTTGGTATTGAATTCAGTTACTTTTTGAAGTTTACTGATGTCAAAATTAAGGCTGCTGCTTCTGCCGAATGCTCGATAGGCAGGAGTGTCATACTGTTTAACATCTGCTAACAAGTCGCTTTCACTTGCATATTTATATACCTCGACTGCAATATCTTGATCTTTAAAGTGCTGACTTGCATTTACCTCTAGAATAGGTGCTGTATCAGGGGTAAAATTATTTAGTATTTCGGTAAAGCCAAGGTATTCTTGATTAGTACTTTCTTGTTTATCAGATCTACGTGTTTCAAATGTAAAAGTATAATCGTCAGAGATAGTCGCATCACTTCCATGAAGACCTAATCCTTCTTTTAGGGTAACAGTATAGACGGTTCCATATTCTAACTTTTCGGGTATAAATACTATCGTCTTGCTATGATGTTCAAAGTGTCCATCAACCTTGGGCGTTATTTCAAAATATTTTTCAATATCACTTATACCCTCATGACTGAAGGTAAGTTCAATGCCGGAGTCTACAGGAACGTAAGCGCTTCTGTCATAAGGCAGGCTCCTCACTAATGTGAATATCTTTTGGGTTTGAAATGCCCATGAATACTGATAACCAACTGTGTTATCGCTTAACCCGATCTTATAGATACTGTTAGGTTCTAACGTATCGTTAAATTTGATATGGAATTCCTTATCAGAAACTTCTTTAATCTCATAATCCTGTTGTGGGGAGATAGTAAGGGCTTTTTGAAAGAATGTTTGTGTTTGTGTATTTTCACACAGTATTTTGAATCCTGATTTTACATTGACTCCTGTACTATCTGATATTAACGGAACAATGTCAATCGCGCCGTCATTTTTTAAGTCTGAAGCAGTACTATCAATGGGAGAAGAAACATCTGAATTTTTTGATAAGATAGCTTTATCTGACAGTATATGTGATATCGCCAGTGAAATCAGTGCAAATATAAAAATCGCAGCAATAGTGATGATACTGATAACTACCTTTTTGTTTTGAAATAACTCTTTTAAATTCATGCCATGAAGTCCCCTTTCACCAATACTTATCCTATATTGGTATCATACTACTATTTAGACAGTGCTTCAATAAAAAATGTTCCAGTTATTTCTAAACAACTGATAGAAATGTTTCTGGAGTTCTTAGTGAAGCAAGGACATGTACCGGCAATGTCCAAGAGGCATTTCCCAAACTACTTCGACGATAGTACTGAAGAAATAGTTGTCTTAAATGATTTAATATAGGAGGTGAAAAAAATATAGGATAAGAAGTATAGAAAATGGATGTTTCAAGCTTTATACTAATTTATAATTTCTGTTTTTCGTTTGAAATTAAAAAAATATAAATAATTTTTCAAAAAGTCCTTGACTTATTTTCTATTTGCTATATTATTATAGAGAACCTTAATTTAGAAGTAAATGATTTATTATAAAAGTATTTTTCGAATTATCTACAAATAGCAATGAATTAAAGTATAGACTTCGAAATTTTTACTAATAACTTATATTTACAAAGGATTTAAGGAATAAAAATTTTCGGAGGTAAAAAACATGACTGGTACAGTAAAATGGTTTAATGGAGAAAAAGGATTTGGATTCATCACTACAGAAGAAGGAAACGATGTATTCGCGCACTTTTCACAAATTAAAAAAGAAGGATTCAAAACATTAGATGAAGGTCAAAGAGTATCTTTTGACGTAGCTCAAGGAGCTAAAGGTCTTCAAGCTGAAAACATTACAGTAATCTAATTTTAGTAAAGTAGGCTCTTTAAACCTGAAGATTTATCTTCAGGTTTTTTGTTATTT
>JBFWMP010000016.1:0-21385 GCA_050251575.1 Clostridia bacterium | reverse complement strand
GTTCTCTATTTATATCTCTGCTTAATAAATTCTATATAATCTTCAATCTGTTTAATAGCTTCCTTAGGCAGTTCAAAGTTATAGGAGGCATTAGTTTCAAGTATACTGTCTTGCAGCTCGCTAATTGGTTTAGGGTTATCTGTTCTGTCAAAAAGGTAGTCCGTAGAAACATTAAAATAATCAGCAACTTTCACAAGCGTATTGTTATCCGGTTCTCTTCTGTCAATTTCGTACATAGATAAGGAACCTCTTGAAATACCAAGAGCTTTTGATAATTCATCTTGAGTTAGTTTTTTCTGGCATCTCAAGTAGGCAATTCTTTTACCTAAAGTCATTAAATAGTACACTCCTTAGCCGACAATCTTAACATAAGAATATCATAATATATTATGCATAATAATAATGGCAACAAAAAGTTGCCATTATATTGACTGTAAAGCATAAAAACTATATAATAAGTAATGCTGGCAACGTAAGGTTGCATAAATATCTCAATACAAAGAGGAGCTAGAATGATAAAAGAAGAAAATAAAAGCAAAATAGGCAGAGGACAGACGGAAAATGCTAACATAGCAACGGGTGGGAGACATCATATTGATAGAGACCAAGCTATCAAGCAGCTAAAGGACTCTATCAACATAATGCGAGTGAAACTTTATAATTTAATTGACAAGAGAATAGATGATTTGACTTCAAAAGAAATAATAAATGCTAGCAGAGAGTTAGATGAACTTATTAAAGCTTATCTGCAAATGAATAAAAAATAGTAGAAATTACCATCTTCTTCCGGCGGATACAAGGATTTCTTCACCGGTAATTCCCGAAGCTTCATCACTTGCTAAGAATAGTGCCGTTGAAGCGATTTCGTCAGGTTCCACGAAACGTCCGAGAGGAGTATTACTTTTCGTGGTGGTATTCACCATTTCTTCATATGAAACACCATAATCTTGAGCACGTTTCCGAATTACCCTATCCATGCGTTCTCCACGTACTGCACCGGGGCAAATTATATTCGCTCGAATATTGTATGAGCCTACTTCTTCGGCAATTGCTCGTGTCATACCGATGATTGCCCACTTTGACGCACAGTACGGACTGCGGCATTTAATCCCTTTTGTACCCGCTAATGAAGAAATATTAATGATAGAGCCTTCTTGCTGTTTTTGCATAAAGGGAATTACTTTTTTGCAAAATAGAAAGGCAGATGTTAGATTTACTGCCATTGTTTCATTCCAATCTTCTATAGAGATATCGGAAACAAAAGCATTCGGTCCTTCAATTCCTGTGTTATTTACCAATATATCGATTTTCCCAAAGGTAGATATTGCTTGCTGTACTGCTTGGTCGGCGACTTCCTCTTGAGAGGCATCTCCAGAGAATACGATTGCTCTGCATCCTAAGCTTCTTGCTTCTTCAGCCATTTCCTCTAATGGTTCTTTTGTACGGGCAACTAGTATTAGATCAGCACCGGCCTGTGCAAAGCGTCTTGATATTACCCTTCCTATTCCTTTACCGCCACCTGTAATTAATGCTACTTTTCCTTTTAAATTCATAGTATCCCTCCTAGATAATAAAATTAATTTTTGGGTTTAATATAAGACTACCATATAGTGGTGCGGATAACAATGTTTCAGGCATATAAAGTTCTTCTATATTGTTATAGTTCTGCTTTTATGCTATAATCAGGACGTGGTCTTGCATTGAGAGGGATATTTTAAATATAATATGAGTAGTATAAAACAAAGAAAAGGACATTTTTTTATTAGGAGGAAGAGAAGAATGAAAAGTATTAAGAATCTTTCTATACATGACATAGTTACAATAGGAATGTTATCCGCATTATGTATTGTTTCTATTATGATAAAGATTCCATATGGAAATGGTGCGATGGTTCATCTGGGTACGGCAGCTATATTTACTATTGCTATCCTTTTTGGTGGTACGTATGCAGGATTGGCAGGAGCAATAGGTTCAGCTTTTTTTGACCTCCTTGCGGGGTTTTCACCATATACTATTTGGTCATTTTTTATTAAAGGTGTAGCAGGTATTATCGCAGGAAGTATTGCTCATTCGGGGGGTGCTAGAGGAAAGAGTATAGTTAAAAATATTCTTGCCTGTGTTGCTGCCGGCATTTGGACCCTTGGCGGATATCTTGTTGCATGGACAGTAGTGATTGGAAAGTTCGAATCAGCAGTTATAAATATCCCGAGCTCTCTTATGAGTTCCGGAGTTGGAATTTTAGTAGCAATTCCTCTTGCGGCTGCTATAAGGGGACCTCTTGAAAAGGCTGGGTTTATGCGATGACCGGCAAAGGAGAAAACATTATATTGTATCAGCATATGAATAAGTTAAATATTCTAAAACAAGGGACTTCACAAGCAAGGTGAAGCCCTTTGTTTTGGAGAAAAAATTTTCTATTAGTGACAGACAAATGATAGAATGAATCCTAAAGTGAATGTGAACAATAAAGTAAAAACATAAGAGAGGTAATAAGATGTCAATAAATTTTTCAATTCTTGGAGTTAGTAGTGAAATAGAGAATATACTTCGTCAAAATGGTATTACAGAGCCCACCCCAATACAATCTCAGGCAATACCTGAGATTCTGGTAGGGAAGGATGTGATAGGGCAGGCGCAAACGGGGACGGGCAAGACATTGGCGTTTAATCTCCCTATTATGGAGAAAATTGATGTAACGAAGTCTTCTGTACAAGCATTAGTTATCACGCCTACACGTGAGTTGGCACTTCAGATTACACATGAAGCTAAAAAGCTTGCTAAGGTCAAAGGTGTTAATATTTTGGCAGCCTATGGCGGGCAAGATGTAGAAAGACAGGCGAAGAAGTTGAAGGGGACTATTCATATGGTGATTGGTACCCCGGGGCGCTTACTCGATCATCTTAGGCGTAGAACTATAAATTTTAACGAACTTCAAATACTTGTGTTGGATGAAGCGGACCAAATGCTTGACATGGGGTTTTTAAAAGATATAGAACAAATTTTGCATCAAGTGTCAAAGGAACGTCAGACGATGCTTTTTTCTGCAACAATCTCAAGACAAATTCGTTCATTGGCAAGCCGATATATGAGAGACCCGGTTGAAATACATGTTAAAGGTAAAAAGATAACCTTAGACGAAATAAAACAGACAATAATTGAGACTACAGACAGAAGCAAACAGGATGTTCTTATCAAAGCAATAGATGAATACATGCCATTTATGGCTATTATATTTTGTCGTACAAAACGCCGCGCAAGCGCACTAAATGAAGCATTGCAAAGCCATGGGTACAACTCTGATGAGCTGCATGGAGATTTGACACAAGCAAAGAGAGAAAAGGTAATGAAAGCCTTTAGAAATGCAGAAATACAGCTTCTTATCGCAACAGATGTGGCAGCGCGTGGACTGGACATCGAAGGAATAACACATATATTTAACTACGATGTCCCGCAGGATACAGAAAGTTATATTCACCGTATCGGTCGTACAGGAAGAGCAGGGCAGACGGGTATGGCTATTACATTGGCTACCCCTAGAGACGAGGATATTCTAAGGCTTATTGAAAAAGGGATAGGATTGACTTTATCAAGGCGTAAGATTGTAGTAAAAACAGAACAAAGTTTATCAAAAGATAGCCAAGTTAGAGATAAGTATGCAGCAAATAATAAGAGGGATAATGTACGAAGATATTCAGATAGAAAGCCGGGTGGAATAAAAAGGCGGGATACTTCAAAGGGAAGACAAAGAAAGAATATTGGACAGAGATAAAGATATATGTAATGCTGAACACTATAATTATTATATGGGGGAAATATGAGTATTCTCAATGTTGAAAATGTAAGTCATGGCTTTGGTGCCAGAACAATATTAGAAAATGCTTCATTCCGATTGCTGAAAGGTGAACATATCGGGCTGGTAGGGGCGAATGGAGAAGGTAAGTCTACTTTTTTGAATATTATTACCGGAAAACTTCCGCCGGATGAGGGAAAGGTGGAATGGTGCCGGAGAATTACTACCGGGTATTTGGATCAGCACACTACGCTCACAAAGGGAAAAAGTATTCGGGAAGTTCTAAGAGAAGCATTTCAGCATATGTTTGACCTTGAACAGGAAATGCTGCAGTTATATGAAAAGATGTCTGAAGTTTCAGACACTGAGCTGGCAGCTATGATGGAAGATGTAGGGGACATACAAAGCACGCTGGAATATAACGGCTTCTACATTATTGATTCCAAGATAGAAGAGATAGCAAATGGCTTGGGACTAGGTGAGATTGGTCTGGACCGGGATGTAAGCGATTTGAGTGGTGGGCAAAGGTCAAAAGTATTGCTGACAAAATTACTTTTGGAAAATCCGATGATTCTAATACTGGACGAGCCTACAAACTTTCTGGATGAGAATCATATTTACTGGCTTAAAAACTTTCTTCGGAACTATGAAAACAGTTTTATTCTGGTATCGCATGATATACCATTTCTAAATGATGTAGTAAATGTCATTTATCATGTGGACAATGCGGTGTTGACACGATATAGCGGAAGCTATGATCAATTTCAACAAATGTATCAACTAAAAAAGCGTCAGAATGAGCAGGCATATGAGAAACAACAAAAGGAAATTGAGAGACTGGAAGACTTTGTCGCGAGAAATAAAGCGAGGGTTGCTACTACCAATATGGCAAAAAGCCGCCAAAAGAAGCTTGATAAAATGGAGCTTATTGAAAAGACGCGTGAAAAGATTAAGCCCGTGTTCAAATTCAGGGAAGCAAGGACCCCGGGAAAATATATTTTCCAAGCTGAAAACCTGGTAATTGGCTATGGAGAGCCACTCACAAGACCGTTGAATCTGATGTTGGAGAGAGGGAAGAAGATAGCAATTAAAGGAGTAAACGGCCTTGGCAAATCAACCCTGTTAAAAACCATATTAGGAGTGCTAAGTCCCGTAGCGGGAGAAGTAAAACTGGATGATTACTTGTTCCCCGGATATTTTGAGCAGGAATCAGGGAGAAACAGCAGCAATACGGCACTAGAAGAGATATGGAATGATTATCCGAGCATGACCAATGCAGAGGTACGTGCTGCATTGGCTAGATGTGGACTCACTACTGAGCATATTACAAGTCAGATGATGGTGTTAAGCGGTGGAGAGAATGCTAAGGTAAGGCTGTGCAAACTAATGCTTAAAGACGTTAACTGGCTGGTGCTGGATGAGCCCACCAACCATCTTGATGTAGATGCCAAGGAAGAATTAAAGAAAGCACTAAAGGAGTTTAAAGGCACAGTAATATTAGTAAGCCACGAGCCTGAGTTCTATGAAGACTGGGTGACAGATATATGGAATGTGGAAGAGTGGACGAATAAGATTGTATAATGACTTACGTATCTTTCAATCCTCTAATAAGTATGTTATGCAAAATAATATAGGATTAATGCCGTGATTCCCGCTGGGCACGTTCAACTTGTTCTACCAGCTCATTCAAATATGCCCAGCGATCTACAGCTTCTTCCAGTTGTTTTTCCAACTGCTGCTGCTTAAGGGTCAGTTTTTCCAGAAGAGAATAATCACTTGCAGCGGCAGTGATTTCGTTTTCGAGGTCACTCAGATTTTTCTCAATATCTGCAATAACTCCATCAATTTGTTCATATTCTTTTTCTTCCTTGTAGCTAAGCTTGAGCGGACGGTTCTTCTTGTTTTCCCGTTCGTCAGACGTTTCTTCTGATTTGGTTGTTTCTTTAGATTCTTCCATAATATATCGTTCGAGATGTTCTAGGTAATCCGAATAGTTTCCAATGATTTGACGGATATTTCCTCTTCCTTCAAAAGCAAATATCTTATCTGCAACCCTATCTAAAAAGTATCTATCATGGGAGACTGCTATTACGGCACCGGGAAATTCATCCAGATAACTCTCGAGTATTGTGAGCGTTTGAATATCCAGATCATTTGTAGGTTCGTCCAACAACAGGATGTTCGGAGCATCCATAAGAATTTTAAGTAGATATAATCTTCTTTTCTCACCACCTGAAAGCTTTGAGATGGGTGTCCATTGCACCGCAGGATTAAATAAAAAGCGCTCTAACATTTGAGAAGCACTAATCATGCCATCAGGAGTTTCTATATATTCTGCTACTTCCCGGAGATATTCAATCACTCGCAGGTTTTCATCCATTCCCTCACTTTCTTGTGAGAAAAGTGCAATTTTAACAGTCTGCCCTCGATCTATCTTTCCATCATCAGGTTCTATACTGCCTGCAAGCATTTTTAAGAATGTCGATTTACCACTTCCATTTGGGCCAATAATACCTATACGATCATCTCTTAAAACAGTATAGGTGAAATCAGAGATTAGTTTTTTTTCTCCAAAGCGTTTACAAATATTGATAAGATTAATTACCTTTCTCCCTAAGCGGCTTGAGCCTGCACTAATTTCGATTTTATCGGAAACTAATTCAGTTTCTGAACTCTGCAGTTTTTCAAATCTCTCAATCCTTGCTTTTTGTTTTGTACTGCGTGCTTTGGCACCACGCTGAATCCACGCAAGTTCATTCCGTAAAAGGTTTTGACGTTTTCTTTCAGAGGCTCTTTCCAATTCTTCACGTTCTATTTTTTTCTCTAGAAATAAGCTGTAATTACCGTTGTAGCTATAAAGATTCCCTCTGTCCAGTTCTATGATTTTGTTAGCAACTCTATCCAAGAAATATCTGTCATGCGTTACCATCAAGAGAGCGCCCTTGCGGTTATTCAGGTATTCTTCCAGCCAATCTACTGTTTCATTATCTATATGGTTGGTAGGTTCATCAAGAATGAGGAGGTCGGCAGATGTAATCAAAGCACTTGCCATGGCAACCCTTTTCCTCTGTCCGCCCGAAAGTGTTTCTATTCTTGCATTGAAGTCATGGATCTCAAGACGGGTCAGGATAGTCTTGGCATCACTTTCTATACGCCATCCATTGAGAGCATCCATACTTTGGTTTAATCCTACAAGCTTTTTTTGGAGAGATGCGTCATTCGGCAGTCTATTCATTTCTTGCAGTGCAGCTTCATATTCTCTTAACAATTTCATCACCGGAGAGTTTCCTTTGAAAACCTGCTGCAATATAGTTGCATCTTCAACAAAATGGGGGGTTTGGGAAAGATATTCTATATTTAAACCATTGCTTGTAGTGATTTTCCCCTGATCAGGCTGCTCAATTCCAGCAAGGATCTTAAGAAGTGTTGATTTACCTGTACCATTAATACCAATCACTCCTACTTTATCACCTTCACTAATACCTATAGAGATGCTGCTAAGAAGGATTTTCTCACTATAGCTTTTAGAAATATTTTCAGCTGTTAATAAATTCATA
This sequence comes from Clostridia bacterium, assembly GCA_050251575.1. Lineage (GTDB taxonomy): Bacteria > Bacillota > Clostridia > SK-Y3 > SK-Y3 > X23. Next base: position 14,038 of record JBFWMP010000016.1, on the reverse strand, counting down.
TGTTTTTTATCCTCCAAATGCTTCTTTCAGAAATCTTTTTTATTATACAGTATTATAGCACATATTTCATATAAGAAATAATTCCTGTTAAGGTAATTATAAAAGGGGTATTAATATACAATAATAGATTATCAAATGGAGGTAATAAATATGTCTGACAAATTAAAAGCAAATGCCGTAACACTTCATGGGAATCCTTTAAGTTTGAGGGGTGTTGACATTAAAATAGGTGATAAGGCACCGGATTTTAAAGCTGTAAAACAGGATTTGAGCGAGTTTAATTTTTATAAGGATACGGCAGGAAAGATAAGAATAATCAGTGTTATTCCATCGGTAGATACAGGAGTCTGCGCTCTGCAAACAATAAGGTTTAATCAGGAGGCATCAAATTTATCGGATGACATTCAGATTATCACGATTAGTGTAGATTTACCTTTTGCTCAAGGTAGGTTCTGTGGTGCGGAGGGAATAAAAAACATTCAAGTTATTTCAGATCATAAAGATTTGAGTTTTGGCGAGAGCTATGGTTTTGTAATTGACGAATTAAGACTCTTAGCCAGAGGGATTGTACTGATAGATAAGGATGATAATGTGAGGTATCTAGAGCACGTGAAAGAGGTTGCAGATCATCCTGATTATGACAGAGTTTTGCAGGAGTTAAAGAAAATAGTATAGTATGATTTTAAAATTTGTATAATTAGAACCATTATAGTCTATGTAAGGTCATGGGTTATAATGGTTCTTTTTCTATTTTTTTATAAAAGCGCATATTTTGTCTTAAAAAATAGAAAAATTAAAAAATAGAGAAGGATATTATTGCCAGATAGTTTATATGGTGATATAATTATCAAGAGAGTTTGATTTTATGGGATATTATTACTTTTTTGCAATAATCTTATTAATTATAGGGTCCACGAAATATAATCAGAAAACCAAGATATAATATTAGCAATGAATAGTAGGTGAAGATTATTGAAAGTACGATCTATAAAATTTAAAGTGACCATGGCTATTTCATTATTAGTAATATTTTCTGTAGTATCTATTATTTTTATGGCGATTTTTCTAGGTAATCTAAGTATAAATAGCGAAAGTATATTAAGCATTTCTGCTTCTGGTGAAAATCCTTATGTATATAACCAAATACTAATAAAATCAATCATCTTTTTGTTATTGTGGCTAGCTGTCATTTGGGTAGTATCCTTTATTATCTCCCAAAAAATTACTAAACCTGCATTTGCTTTGCTTCAAGGGATTAAAGCGATTGAAAATGGAGATTTGGATTTTAGAATCAGCATGCAATCAGCAGATGAAATCGGTCAGTTGGCAGAAGGCATTAATCTAATGTCTTTAAGTCTTCAAAATTCTTTTTCGGAGTTTGAAAAACAAAAGAAAGAACTTTTTGATAAAAACTGGGCTCTTCAGGAAGCAAATATGGAGCTGGAGGCCTCTTATGAACAGCTTCAGGCAACTATTGAACAGTTAGATGAAGCAGAAAATAAGTACCACACATTGATAAGAAATATTCCTGAAGTTGTTTGTGTCATTAATAACACTGGAGAAATAGTATTTGTGAATCATAAGGTAAAAGATGTCCTAGGATATGAGAAAGGTGAACTGATTGGCCAAAATGCACTCCGTAGTGTAGATGCAGAAACACCTGTAGATCTGTTAAATACAATAACACGTGAATTGAAAGATAAGCATAGTGTATCTTTCGAGCTAAGCCTAGTAAAAAAAGATGGTACGAAAATAATTGTGGAGGCTACTGCAACGGAATACTTATACAAGGGTTGTGTCTTAGGGCTTCAGATCATTGCGAGGGACATAACTTCAAGAAAAGAAATGGAAAAACAAATTTTGCAGAGAAATAAAGAGCTGGCAGTATTAAACCATTTAAGCAGGTCCTTAAATTCCACCATTGAGTTGGATGAGGTTTTAAGTACCATAGTAGAAGAAATTTCTTTTGTTATTGATGCACCGTTGTGCATGGTTAGTTTGCTGGAAGATAACCTTTTGAAGGTGAAAGCATTTATTGGGTCTTTCTTTGGAGATGATTTTAAGCTCTCATATTTTCCTGCGATTAATATATATGAAGATGAAATCGGAAAAGTTATTATAGATGCTAAAATGTTATATACGGATAAGATTGAAGAAAAGTGGATTATTCATGATCTCAATCAATTAAAACCGGAAACAGAAAAGATAAAAAACATGATTTTGATACCTTTGATTAACAAGAACCAAAAAATTGGTGTTATTACTGTTGGAGTATATCACCACATGACTGAGTCTGATATCAGCTTATTATGGTCTATTGCGAATAATGCATCAATAGCAATTGATAATGCAATACTATATGATAATTCAAAAAGGTATTTTATTAAAACCATAGATGCTCTTATTGCTGCTATTGAGGCAAAGGATAGGTATACCGAGGGTCATTCTCAGAGAGTTGCACGGTATGCCGTCGAAATTGCCAACCACCTATCACTTAGTAAGGAACAGATAGAAGATTTGAAGATTTCAGGAATATTACATGATATAGGGAAAATAGGGGTTAGTGATAGCATTTTGCTTAAGCAGGGGGCTTTGACGGATTTGGAATATGAACAAGTAAAGCAGCATCCGGTTATCAGTAAAAAGATATTATATCCTGTTGGTCTGTCGGAAAGAATTATAAATACGATTGCTTATCATCATGAACGATATGATGGGAAGGGATATCCTACAGGAGTTGTGGGAAGAGAACTTCCAATAGAAGTGCAGATTATCACAGTAGCGGATGCTTTTGATGCTATGACTTCCAATCGTTCCTATAGAAAGGCACTATCACTTGATTTTGCTGTCAGTGAACTTTTGAAGAATAAGGGGACGCAATTCTCTCCTGTTGTAGTAGATATTATGGTTGAGTTGTTTACGAAGAAAAAAGAATCTATTATAAAGATTATGAATGATACAGGAGAAATAGCAAGTTAGTATGAAGCAATAAATGTAAAGGATTAGAATTATGGAAAATAGGCCAATAACGTTAGGTAAAATGCTTACAGCAGCTCAAGAGAAATATTATGCAGTTGGTGCGTTTAATTGCAGGTATTTTCCTATGATAGAATCTGTTTTAAGAGCTGCACAGAATAATAAATCACCCGTTTGTATTGAAATATCACAAAAAGAAATAGAACTATATCAAATTGATTTATATGAATTTGTGAATGAGGTCCGAAGAACTATCGAAAGGGAACATATTATAATACCTTATTGTATTCATCTTGACCATGCGACAGACTTTGACTTAATAAAAGAAGCCAGAGAGGCAGGTTTTACATCAGTCATGATAGATGCATCCCAATATGAACTGGCTGAGAATATATCAAGGACAAGAGAGGTCGTACAATATGCACACGTGCAGGGGATCTCAGTTGAAGCTGAACTTGGGACTATAGGTTCAGCAGATGGGCTGGAAACAGATAATGATAAGATGATATATACTGTTCCGGAAGAAGCAGCGGCATTCGTAAAAGAAACAAATATTGATGCCCTCGCTATTTCTATAGGCAGCGCACATGGAATATTCTCGGGGAAGAAGCCTAAGTTAGACATAGACAGATTAATAAGAGTCAGAGAGTTTACAAAGATTCCTTTAGTGCTTCACGGCGGAACAGGAATCTCTAAAAAGTGTATTAGACAGGCTATTACTATTGAAGGTGGGGGAATTAGCAAGTTAAATATTGCTACTGAGCTTGAGAAGGCTTTTTTGGCTGCTGTAGGGAAAGATAAAAGATTAAGTGCAAATGAAATAAAAGCGTTAGACATAGAAACAGTTAAAAAGGCACGAGGAGCTGTAGAAAGAGTGGTCCAAGAAAAGATCAATGATTTTCTTGGCAGTGCTAATAGGGCGTAGAAGTTTGTTTGTCTTTTTAAATATATTTACCAGTTGAATTATTCGAAGTAATGTATTATAATATTTCTGTGGCGCTATAAGTGCCATTTGGTTTTTAATATTGGTAAAATTTCATTTCAATATTTATACGGTATAGAATGATTCCTAGTGGGATATTCTATTAGTATGCATTTTGAATATGAAATAAATCTTGGCCGTACTAGCCGGGGAGGTAGCGGTGCCCTGTACTTGCAACCCGCTGTAGCAAGGGTGAACGTCTTTCAAGGGTTATTTCCTGTATGGTCTGGCTTTTGTAAGTAGTGATGAAGATTGGGTCTCACGCAACGAAAACTCGTGAAACTCGTCAGGTTGGGAACGAAGCAGCGATAAGCGGACTCTTTCGTGTGCCGTGAGGATGCCTGATCAGAGCTAACTGCACAAGTAACGCATGTAGGGATAATTCGAAAAAGAGTGTACGGCCTTTAAAATAAAATTAATAATGAATAATTATGTGGGGAACGGTTTATAGCCGTTCCTTTTGTAATAATTTGAACTATTTTTACTTAAAATTCATAGTTCATAGTTCATGAGCGTATAGTCTTTTTTACTGCATAGAAATATGTTATCATGAATAATGGAGGATGATAGTGAATTCTGGGAAGATATCTCCCCATTCCCCACTAAAATATGAGAAGGTGTAGAGATGTCATATCAAGCGCTTTATAGAAAATGGAGACCGCAGGTCTTTGAAGATGTCATAGGGCAAAAGCATATTACAGAAACGCTAAAGAATCAGGTCATAGCACATAGGACTGCGCACGCCTATCTCCTATGCGGAACAAGAGGAACAGGAAAAACTTCTACTGCAAAAATATTCAGCAGAGCAGTGAATTGTTTGAGTCCGGAGAATGGAAATCCCTGCAATGTCTGTGATATATGTACCGGTATTATAAAAGGGAGCATTATGGATGTAGTAGAAATAGATGCAGCATCGAACAATGGTGTGGATAATGTTCGCGAAATTCGTGATGAGGTCGCATATTCACCGGCGAGAGGAAAATACAAGGTTTATATTATAGATGAAGTGCATATGTTATCAACAGGTGCATTTAACGCATTGTTAAAAACATTAGAAGAGCCTCCTTCTCATGTTATGTTTATTCTGGCAACTACAGAGCCGCATAAAATTCCTGCTACTATTCTTTCACGTTGTCAAAGGTTTGATTTTAAACGTATCACTGTTGATGATATTGTAGAGAGACTAAAGCAGGTGACTATAGAAGATAATATTGATGCCGAAGAAAAGGGATTAAGACTAGTAGCCAGAATATCTGAAGGTTCAATGAGGGATGCTTTAAGTATTCTGGATCAATGTATTGCTTTTGGAAGCAAAACGATTACCTATGAGAATATCTCGGCTGTTTTAGGTACGGTAGATCATTCTCTGCTATTAGACATGGCCCGGCACATAGCAGATAGAAGCACGGAAAAAGCAATAGAATTAATTGACCTCTTGATACGAGAGGGACGTGACATTGTTCATTTTATGAGTGACTTAATTGAGCATTTTAGAAATCTGCTCTTGTGTAAGGTGATGGAAAATGCTCAGGATATTTTGGATATGTCTAATGAAGCGACCGTGGCATTAAAAGACCAAAGTGTAAGCTTTACTCAAGAGAGAATAATACATTGCATAAAGCAGCTATCAGAGGCACATTCAACCATAAAATGGGCAGCAAATCCAAGAACTGTTCTGGAAATTGCAGTAATAAAACTTTGTGTTGAAAATTTGGACTTTTCTGCGGAAGCCATTATGGATAGGATTTCCAACATTGAGCAAAAATTAGCGCAGGGAACAATGATTTTTTCTCCCCAGATGGATATAAAGCAAGAGGTTGTAAAAAAGCCTGCACAAGTAAAAGGTTTAGTAAATGATAAAAAGGGATCTATTGTTAAGAACATTGTTGATAATAAAGTTGCTTCTTTTAATGCAGAAACGAAGAAAGCAGCAGGTATGTGGCCTGAAATTTTAACAGAGGTCAGAAAGGCCGGTAAGCTTGCACTTTTTGGGCATTTGGCAGATGTTAGGGTTGAGCCTGTTAATAATGTACTGGTACTATTTTTTAGTGATTCACATGCAACTAATAAGTTAATGGTTTCCAGAGCAGAAAATATTAAACTTATAGAAGAAATGATTCAAAAAGTTTCAGGAAGTGCAGTGAAAGTGAAATGCTTACTGGAGAAAGAGGCAGAGCAAATTGAAAGAATAGAAAAAGAGGACCGGCTGGAGCAGATTATTCAGTTTAAAGAAGAACTAGGGGATGTCATGCAGGTATTTGATGAGTGACGTTCTTTAAAATTCGTTGATTATTATAAATAAATTTGATATGCTATTATAAAAGCCGGGAGATGGAAGAATAGGATTTAATCATTTCTTCGAACGTCGGGCTTCAAACTTCGAGTTAAATCAAGGAGGGACATAAATGGCAAAAGGTGGATTCCCTGGAATGGGAAACATGAATAATATGATAAAACAGGCTCAGAAAATGCAAAAAGATATGGCAAAAATGCAAGAAGAGCTTGAACAGAAAACAGTAGAGGCTTCTGCTGGTGGAGGAGCTATTACAGTAAAAGTAAGCGGTAAAAAGCAAATTGAAGAAATAAAAATTAATCCTGAGGTAGTAGACCCTGATGATGTGGAAATGCTGCAGGATTTAATTATGGCTGCTGTAAATGAAGCAATGAGAAAAGCAGATGAAATGGCAGCATCTGAAATGGGCAAAATTACCGGAGGAATGAACTTGCCGGGGATGTTTTAGATCAATGAATAATAAATAATTAGAAGTGAAATAGTTAAGCCGGGGATGCCATCCTCGGCTTAACTGCAACTATTAGTTATTAAATTAGAAATAGATGGTGGTGAATTGATTGAATTATTATGTAGCACCTCTAGCCCGTTTGGTAGAAGAGTTTGAAAAAATGCCGGGTATAGGTCATAAGACTGCCCAAAGGCTGGCATTTCATGTTTTGAATTTATCACCTAATGCAGTTTCAAATTTTATAGATGTAATTCAAGGAGCAAAAAATAAAATTAGCTACTGCTCTGTATGTCAAAACTTAACTGATATTAATCCATGTGCATTATGCCAGAGCGAGAAAAGAGATAAGAGTGTCATTTGCGTTGTAGAAAATCCCAGAGATTTAATAGCCATGGAAAAAACAAGAGAGTATAATGGTGTGTATCATGTACTGCATGGCGCTATTTCTCCTATGGAAGGAACAGGACCGGAAGAAATCAAAATCAAAGAATTGTTAGAACGAGTGAGGCCAGGCGGAGTGAAAGAAGTTATTATGGCAACGGATCCTAATATTGAAGGGGAAGCAACAGCTATGTATATTTCCAAGTTACTAAAGCCATTAGGCATCAAGGTAACAAGAATCGCTCATGGTATTCCTGTAGGAGGAGACTTGGAATATGTGGATGAGGTGACTCTGACAAAAGCAATGGATGGACGTCGGGAAATATAATATTAAAAACTATATATCAAGAGCTAAAAAGATTATTTATTTGAAGGGGGATATTTATGGTCAAAGCAGCAGTGATATATAAATCCAGATACGGCAGCACAAAGAAGTACGCGGAGTGGATAGCAAGTGAAATCAATGGAACCCTGCTTGAATATTCACAGGTTAAAGCTAAAAAGCTATCGGAATATGATACAATCATTTTTGGCGGAGGACTTTATGCAAGTGGAATTAATGGTATATCGCTGATTACTAAGAACTTTGAAGCTTTAAAGAATAAGAATCTTATTGTTTTTACCGTGGGACTTTCTTCAACACAAGATAAAGAAATTTTTATACCTATTATTCAAAAAAACTTTACTCAAGAGATGCGGGAAAAAATACAGATTTTTCATATGCGCGGCGGAATGGATTATAAAAAGTTGAGTTTCGTCCATAAACCTATGATGGCGATGCTTAAGGCAACGGTAGCTAAGAAAAAGCCAGAGGAATTATCGGAGGATGATAAGCTGATGTTAGCTACATATGGAGAAAGAATTGATTTTACTGATATAAAAGCAATAGAGCCATTAGTACTATATTTTAATACTCTATCTCAATAAGAACTTAAAACAGGGGACGGTTCTTTGTTCTAAAGCTTTAGAACAAAGAACCGTCCCCTGTTTTTTTGTACTGTTTTATTTTTGTATTTTTCTAGGGACAAAGTATAAATTACCTTAGTTCTGATTATAATTACAATAAGTTACCATTATTTTAAATTGTATTTTTAAAAGGAATAAGGAGGGACAGTATGGGGAAAGTCATATCTATCGAGATGAAGCCAACGGAGAATAGTAATTATATACAAGAACTATTAAGTAATCTAATCGCAAGCAGGAAACCACCGATTCATATAGATCCTGAAAGCCGGGAAAAGCAAGAGTTGATAGATTATTTATTTCAAGCAAAAAAAGAGCTTGATATTGCAAATAGCAATTTTGAGTTTGCGAAGGATAATGAACTTATAGATTACTTTATTTATGAAATTAAAGCGGCTGAGACACGATATCAATATTTATTAAAGAAAGCAAAAGAGAGAAATATTAGTGTAGCAAGTTTCGAGAATATACATATTTCGAATAGAAGAGATAAAGCTTATTAATATTTGTCCAAATTTTTATCATATTACCGCTCATGTAATCGTATAATGTTAATATGATTTGCAGCGCAAAAATGCAAATAGTGGGCTGCAGGCTGTTAACTATTAGACAGGAGTGATAATAATGCCATCAATCGAATATAATGTGATTGTTGCGTATGTTTTTGGACTTATACTTTTATATTTTGTTGGGTGGATTCTACTTGTTCCGCTAAAAATGGTGATAAAGCTTATTTATAATAGCTTGCTTGGTGGTATAGCATTGATGATTGTTAATTTTTTTGGAGGTTTTATAGGTATACATATTGGTATCAATCCATTAACTGCGCTCATAGTTGGCGTCTTAGGAATACCGGGTACAGCATTGATTCTTTTATTACAGTTTATTCTAAAAATATAAGAAGGCAAAACAAAAAAGCGACTTTGCCGCTTTTTTTATTTTGCTTTTTCAAGGATGTATTATAATCCTACAAAAAACAGGAATATCAGTATAAGCAATAAGAAATCATCATCTATTCCTTCTTGTAAAACAATAAAAATTAATGCGAGTAGTAAAAGATCATCCTTTCCTAGTTTTCCGAACAGATTAAAAGGACTATTCTTACGAGCTGCAGATGCAGGACGGGATACTCTTCTTGCTGGGATCTTTGGAGTTTGTGTTATTTGAGAATGTTCAGTATGAGAGGGCTTCTCAGGTACAATGATTTCCGGCTCTGCAGTTGTTTCAATATTCTCATTTATACTATTATCAAGATGTTCAATGGGATTTCCCATGTTTTCATCAATCGGTCGTTGCAGATCATGACCGAATCTGTCATACTGTTGATAATATCGTCTATACAATTGCGTCCCCTCCTTACTTTTTGTCTATCTCATTTATAACACTTGATAATTTTGTAAGATTCACCACTTTAATGGCAGTATCTAATTTTGTTTGTCTGTTGTTGTTAAGGTACGGCTTGAGTGCCAAAAGAAGATTTACCCTTGGGTCGGCAGTAGAATTTACCTTATCAACCATCTTTTTAATTTTTATAATGGTATCCATGGTATCGTCCATAGGTATTCGGGAGCTAGAAGCATTTATTGGTGACATTTCTTTGATAGGCACAGGTGTCTTTTCACCATGTTCTTCATTATTAAATTGAGCAGAGTTATTTTTATTATTATTTTGATTGTTTCCCAACATAGTCATTAGCATTTTTATAGTATCAGCCATTTTTTCGTTATCTAAAAGGTCTTTAAACTGTTCCGCTTTGTTGTTAAAGTCATCACTCACTTGCTATCCTCCTCCTATCAATTTGGCATATTAAACTAATGTTTTAGTACAATATATTCAATGAGCATGATAGTCATACATGCTTAATGAAATAAGTCTATACAATGCTATTTATTTAAAAGATCGTTTATTTTCTTCATTAGTTCAGGATTATTACTCATTTCATGAAGAAGCGTCTCTTTGTCTATGCTATTTACTTTCTGGTTTAATTCATTCACATCTAAATTATCAATTTTTTTTATTAAATCCTGCTCATCAATGGAATTAAACTGCTCCATTAACTTTTGCTTGTCGGTATTCTTTAATTGTTCGACAAGCTTTTTGCCTTCTGGAGTATTCATCATTTCAGAGGCTGCTTTTAGGCCTTTTTCTAAAGCGGCCGGATCCATGTTCATTAGTATTTGCTTCATTTTTTTATTCGTATTTGAAAACATCTGAAACCTCCTATTCATCCGATAAAAAAGAACCATACATTAATATGTATGGTATGATGAGCGTAAATATTACTTAAAGTGGGCATGTTTTCATGCGATATGTAATATTCGCTGTTATTATTTATTTCTTGTCGAGATAACCGTATCCGCCTCTGCCATTAAAGAACAGTAAGAGGAAAAGGATGATAAAGAATAAAACTTCGTCATCACCATTAAATCCTAAGAATCCCATGGTTTTACCTCCCTTCATTGATAAGCTTGCTGCCTAAGATAACTCGTTGCAGCTAGAAAAATTTAATTTTTGGTGCTTTCAATACATACTATGAGGTTGATAGAAAAAGTGTTACATTTTTCGATTTAGACCAAGGATAGGCCAAGGGGATGGTTGTTGAGGTTTGATTTTCAAACCTCAGCAACCATCCCCTTGGTTTGAGATGCTACTTATAGAACAGCAGTAAGAATATTAGAATAAAGAAAAGTATGGAACTATCACCTTTTTTAACAGATGTTCCTCCTGTACAAGTATAGCCGCGGATAGCGCTATCGTCGTAGAACAATAGAAGGAAAATTAATATAAAAAACAATATTGATGTATCACCGTGGGTCGATGTTTTTGCAATTCCACTCATCAAATAAGCCCCCTTTCTAAGAAAATTATATTTCAAGAAAAACCGTTGGGTATTAGATACCCTCTATAGTTACATAATATGAATGGATTCATTGAAGTGTTACAAGTGAGTTGTTTATAGTTTATTGGCTACAGATAGATTCTATAATTTCACCTAAATGCAGCATATTAAAGCAGAAGTTATAGAGTTGAGGAGTCAAGAAATTATTTAGAAATGGAGGGAGCTATGGCAGACAAGATATATGATGTCATTATTGTCGGTGCTGGACCGGCAGGTAGTATCGCTGCAAAGGTGGCAGCAGAAGAAGGGTTAGAAGTTTTGCTGATAGACAAACATGAATTTCCCAGAGATAAGGTATGCGGAGGATATTTATCAAAAAAGACACTTGACTTACTAAAGAATCCATTGGATGAAAGTGTTATAGAACAAGGAATATTCAGTATCAGGTTGTATGATGAGCAGTACAGATTGCACGAACAATCTTTTCCACAATTAGTAGGTGTAACAGTACGGCGGTCTGAGTTTGATCACTACCTTCTTAAGCAGGCTTTAGAGCGGGGTATAGATTTTAAAAGTCCATGTAAAGTGATTAATGTGGGTGATATAAATAATAAAGAAAAGGTAAAAGTATATTCAGATACTCAGGTTTTCTATGGAAAAAAAGTTATAGCAGCTGATGGTGTAAATAGTATAATGACAAGAAAATGTCATGCATTGAAACGATGGACAAGGTGGCAGACGGGATTTACAGTGTCAACTATCTTGAATACAGGGGGTCCTCCGGCAGCTTCGTGTAAAAACATGGCAAGTTTTTTCTGCATACCTTTTCTAGGTGGCTTTGGATGGGCTTTTCCACTAAAGCAAGGATACAATGTCGGAGTTGGTTGTTGGTCTCACTATTCCAAAGTACTTGTGGAGTTTTTTGATACATTCCTTAAATGCTTTTTTGAGCTAAACAGCTTATCTCAAACCATAATACATCCGGCAGGACGCTATATCCCTGCCGGTGGATTCACTAGAGCCGCCGCATGTGGTAATATCCTTTTTGCAGGAGATTGTGCAGGCTTTGTTGATCCCTTCTCGGGAGAGGGGATTTATTATGCAATAAGAAGCGGGGAGATAGCGGCACAAGAAGTAGCGAAAAGTCTGAATAAAGATGACCATTCAGCAGCAGAATCTTATACTCAAAGATGCAGGAAAGAATTTAATAAAGACTTTAAGTATTCATTGTTCTATTCTGTTATAAATGGAAGAAAAAAGTCAATTGCTACAGATTCCGTAAAGGCACAAAGAATGTTGGAAAGCATGGCGTACTATATGTATAACCCCTATGTATATAGAGATATTCTATCAAACCACATTTTTCATCACCCACTACCCACCACCCACTACCCACTCAGATAATGTATATTTTTCCTCCTGTATGCAAATCATAAACAGGATTCTGTGACTCTGAATGAATGTTAGAATCCGTTATCCGATCAAAAGCGGTTTATATGTAATTATTACCGGGAGGTGTTATAAGTGGTAAAAATCATTAAGAAAAACAAAAATGAAAAAAAAAATAGTGATGAAGAAAAAGAAAAAAAGCTGCCTCCTGAGGAGAGGATTACTCCGGAATTCACTAAAGATTTCGAAGAAAATTTTAATAAATTCAAGGCATACTTGGAAGATAGTGATGATGCTATATTTCGTCAATTTACATCGGTTATTGGAAACATCAAATGTGGCGTTATATTTTTTGATGGATTGAGTAATAAGGATTGGGTACAGGAAAATGTAATCATACCACTGATCTTAGAATCAGGACAGGTAGAGAAAGAACATCAGCAAGAGCTTACAAAGGAAAACGCTGCTAAGATTATCATGGAACGTATTGTCTCAGTAGCAGAAGTGAAAGAAGCAGAAAACCTTGATAAAGCCATGCTCCCGTTAATGTCGGGTGAAACCATTTTTATAGTAGATGGATTTAACAAAGTAATGATTCTCGGGACCCGGCTATGGGTTGCAAGAGGAGTACAAGAGCCTTCGGCAGAGGTCTTAGTAAGAGGTCCGAGAGAAGGATTTACCGAAACAATGCGGTTTAATACCGCACTGCTGCGCAGAAGAATTCGTGATCCTAATATGGTATTGAAAAACTTCACGGTAGGAAGACGGTCTAAAACCAATGTCGTATTAACCTATATTAAAGGAATTGCTAACCCTGCTTTAGTAGAAGAAGTGGAAAAACGAATTAAGGAAGTCGATATTGATGACCTTCATGAGTCGGGAGAACTGGAGCAGTTTATTGAAGATAATCATTCAAGCGTGTTTCCTCAGATACAGAATACCGAACGTCCCGATAAAGCTGCATCGGCATTAGCGGAAGGGCGTGTAGTTATCCTGGTAGACGGTACACCGTTTGCGTTGATTGCACCTGCAAGCTTATACCAATTTTTTCAGAGCCCTGAAGATTTCTATGAGCGTTGGATGATAGGAAGTTTATTAAGGCTGCTGAGATGGATAGGATCAGTTGTTGCTACCTTCGCGCCGTCTTTATATATTGCTATTGTTGCATATCATCCGGGAATGCTGCCTACGCCGTTAGCATTATCGCTTGCTGCCAGCAGGGAAGGTGTGCCCTTTCCTGCCTTTGTAGAGGCCTTGTTAATGGAAGCTACATTTGAATTATTAAGAGAAGCCGGAGCAAGACTGCCTAAAGCAATTGGGCAGACGATAGGTATTGTAGGAGGACTTGTCATAGGAGATGCAGCAATAAGGGCAGGGCTTACCAGTCCGTTTATGGTCATTTTGGTAGCTGCAACAGCCATATCATCCTTTGTGATACCGTCTTATAGTCTGGCGGTTGCATTCCGTTTGACAAGATTCCCTATCATGATATTGGCAGCTACCCTTGGGTTATATGGGGTAATGCTGGCTTTTATTATCATAAATATTCACTTTGTGATGTTAAAGAGCTTTGGTGTGAGCTATACAGCCCCGCTTGCTCCGCTTCAGCATCGGGATTGGAAGGATACCTTCGTCAGACTGCCTGTTCAGTTCATGGGCAGACGGCCCGAATATATTAATCCGGTGGATATCGACCGGCAGGACCAAGACCCTGTAAAGGAGATGTGATAGAGCATGAATAATAAAACAGATAGGCTTAGTGGATTT
>JBFWMP010000015.1:0-32874 GCA_050251575.1 Clostridia bacterium | reverse complement strand
ATAAAGCTTTTGAAAAAATCGCTTTTTTCTCATTATATCACCTTTTTGCTTTTTTCATTGCATTAACAAGGAATCTTTAATACATTACTTATTTTGGGGATAATAACATCAAGAGCCTTCCCAGTAGCGCTCCTGCTATCATACATAGTATCGGTAAAAAAACAGGTCCAAGTAAAAAGCCTCCTATTTGAAAAGCAGATGAATAAATGACACCTATTGTTCCTAAATATGCTGAGAATACACCGGGTAAAAATGAAAACGGAGTGTTTGATTCTTCTGCATACTTGTAAGCATCCCATACAGCAAACATATAAATACAAGGATAAAACATTAGCCACTGGTAATTTGTTTCTCGTACAGCTATATGTGTTTGACCGAGGAAGCTTAAGATAATAACATTATTTAAATTTGATTTAATATTTATTAATACTTCTAGACCTACGAATAGGACACCTTTTAGCAGGTGTCCATTTAAGATTTGACCAAATCCTGGCAATGCAATACTCCATAAAACCTTTTCTGTTTTTTTAGTATCATAAATTGCCATGTCAAGTCATAACCAATGCATCATGGTTTATAAGTTGTGGTGATTGTTCGAGCCATGCATGTTCAATCATAATATCAGCTCCGTCTTGCGCATACTTCCCAATTTCAGCCATTAATTTTGGATATAAAGTTTGTAGGTCACGTCTTATACTTACTGCTAAAGATGCGCCATAATTACCTACCCCAGAAGCAATCAATGCATCTACATGAAACATCATCAGTTTATCAGAAAATGGTGTTGTCGTAGAGTTCATCACCGCTACATCCCAGGTTGTAGAAGCAGAAAGACCTCCTAACATGAGTATTGTGCTAAATGATTTAATATGATTCGTGGCAATATCAATACCTCGGAGCATGTATTGGCGTAGCTGTTTTGATTTAGTAACCTGACTAAATCCATCTATAAGTGCCTTGCCGACGGCATTCGTCTGTATATTTCCGAAAAGGTGGGCCGCCTCAATGGCAGTCAGCGGTCTTTTGTCACCTATCCAGTCTTTTATAAAGTTTTTTTTACTTACAAAATCTATCTGCTCCGGCACCGGTGCAAAAGGAGGATGTACAAAAATCTCTTTTGAAATCATAGCTGAGGATGTTCTTTCACATAATTCAAGCGATGAAGTCAGTGCATTAGAATAGAATTTTCTTATATCGCTTCTTGACATCAGTGCTAAGGTACTGCTATAAGCTATCATACCCAATCTTGACATATTTTGAAGGTAGATAAGAAAAAATGAATCAGAATATAAACGGGGAGCTGTTGTATCAACATCTGTATCTGTAAAGCCTATGGGAATAGGAATATTCTCCTGTTCAAATACCTTCGTAATAAATTGAATATGCTTTTGTGATATATCCAGAGTAAATTTTAAGATTGACTTAATATCACTGTCAATAACCTTCTCATAAAAATATTTCAAAACACATATAGCCATACTATCACTCATGTACATAGTCCAGAGATTTCCTGTTTCAGTTGAGGTTAGTTTGTTTTCTATGTTTTTTTGCATGGTTTATCTCTCTTTCATAAAGTTTTATCTATACTGATATGATTTCCTTAAATCCATTATTTAAAAATGAACATACTGGAAATAGTTTAGTAGTTAGAATAAGTTTGAAACTGATGTTTTAATCGGTAGATTAATGGTATCTATTTTTTTCCACTTAACATTCTATTGATATAGTATCTTCTATATTTACCTAAATTTGCTTATGTGATATACTTGATTTGTTTAATCTATAGTAAATTTTAATTGGAGGAATAGCCATGATTAAGAATGTTTTTCGAGGCAATTATATTTTTTCTGTTGCATTAGTTATATTAATAATGATAGTTCTTATACCATCCCAGGTATCAGCATCTGAAGATGAAGTGAGAGATCAGTTGAATGGAACAGTTGCATTGTTTGTCAATAGTCCTAAGGCTTTTGTGAATGACCGTTTTAATGTAGTGGATGATACTAATTTAGAAGTTGTACCTATCATAAAAAATGGTACTACAATTGTACCCGTCAGATTTATTTCAGAAAACTTCGGTGCAGTTGTAGGTTGGGAAGAATCTACTTCATCGGTTACTGTGTCGGCAAGTGGAAAGATTGCAAAATTACAAGAAGGAAGCAATAAAATGTGGATTGATAATCAAGAGATAACTTTAGGAACATCGGTTGAAATAATAAATGGCAGAACTTTTATACCATTAAGGAAATTAGCAGAAGACATATTGGGAAAAAAAGTTCTTTATAAAGATGATGTTATTATCATAAGTGATGAACAAGTTGTATTAGATAATGAAAAATATATAATTAATGAAATTAAAGAATCATTAACATTAGGTGATTTGCTGCCATTGTGCGGGTTAAATGGATATTGGGGTTATATAAACCGAAAAGATGGCAGTTTTGCAATTGAACCAAAGTTTGATGTCGTTGATGGATTTAGTGAGGGCATAGCAGATGTGAAAGTTGGAGGTAAGTGGGGAATAATCGATAAAAAAGGCAATTATATTTTTGAGCCTGAATCTACTGACTATTTAATATATTTTTCCGAAGGGCTGATGAGGATAAATACAGAAGACAGGCATGGCTTTATTGATGAGACAGGTAAGTTTGTCATTGAGTTTGAATGCGATGAAGTGGATTCGTTTTCTGAAGGACTTGCGGCTGTCAAAGTCAATGGTAAATGGGGTTATATAGATAAGACCGGTAGTTTTATTCTGAAGCCTCAATTTGATGATGCTTGGGGATTTAGGCGAGGTGTGGCATATGTAGAAAAAGGGAGACAATGGGGATTTATCAATAAAGAAGGTAAGTTTGTGATTGGACCAATGCAGGAAAATGACGATTACTTCTTTAGTTTTGATGATGAGATAGAGCCATTTAGAAGCAGCAGCAACGGCAAATATGGATATATCAATACTACAGGAAAGTTTATCATTGAACCACGATTTGATTATGCCTACTCATTCAATGGAGAAGATATGGCGGCTGTTCAAATAAATGATAAATGGGGATATATAGATAGAAGTGGTAAAATGATAATTGAAGCTCAATTTGATGAAGCAGGATCATTTACTGATGATATTGCTGAGGTGTATGTAGATGGTAAGTGGGGTTCCATTAATCGAACGGGTGAATATATTTTGAAATCTAAATTTGATGATATTGCTGGATTTGATGGAAATACAGCTTGTATACAACTAAATGGTAAGTGGGGATTAGTTGATAAGGAAGGAAAGATTATTATTGCTCCTAAATATGATGAACGTATGTATTTTAGAGAAGGATTGGCTTTGGTACATATCGGAGGAAGATGGGGTTATATAGATAAGACCGGCAAGTGTATCTACGGCTTCTTGGAATAATGAAAAAAGGACACCTTAAAGGTGTCCTTTTCAGTACTATTCTAAGCATTTCTTATTAGAACCGTCTATTTTGATCATGTAATATTTATTATCATCAGCATTTCTATAGTAAATAAAATCATTAAAAACTTCAAATATGGAATCACTTATTTTATCATTACTGATTTTCGTTTTGTTCTTGCCATCAATCCCTGCACGGTACAAACAATTGTCGGATGTATTAACATAATAGATGAAATCATCAACAATATGTTCATACTTAGCATAGTTGTAATTGACTCGCCTGCTGGACTGCATTTTGAAACCTGCTGGGGTATCGTTAGTTAATGTAATTTTTTCTGTTCCGTCAGTTCTTATTTTGCAAAGCTTTCCTTTGCTGTTCCAGTTAAACGCCCTATAATAAAGCCAATCACCGATTTGGGTTAAGTTGGTGGTAAGATCATCGCTGTTAAGGGATTTTCCTTTTGATGATGCAGTGTTTATATCTATTTTATATATCTTGCTCTTGTCTATATTGATGTAATAGGCTGCGTTAGTATCTACAAATAAATGAACCGCACCGTTATTGGATATTTTTTTCCGTTCTGTTCCATCGGTTTTAACCTTATATATTTTATTGTTATCACTGATGTTGATATAGTAAATCCAATCATCAACCAAATTTATACTTTCTACCTTATCATCAATAAGCTTATCGCCGACTGACATGTTGGGGTCAATTTTATAAAGACTGCCACCGGCAATTTTATAAATATAGAAATCGGTATAGATAATGCTTTTGGACTCATCAATTATTCTTGTATAATATGTGCTATCCATACTGCACTTTGGGTAGTCATATTTATACCAGCTATGAGTAACCGAAATTTGCTTGTCAGATAGATTAAAGTATGTATGAAATAAGTTGTCCTTGCTACTTTCAGTTTCAGAGTCATCTGTTGTGATATCAACATGGTAATAGTTACCGTCTACTTTAACAATATTCCATGCATGTCCCAAGGGGCTTGAGACAAGGCTGTAGGCTCTTCCGGTGACTACCATGGATTCTATGCCGGCCATATTGAATAGGATTTGCGCTGCTCTTGAATATCCGTCACAAACAGCCTTGCCTTCTATAAGAGCACCATATGCCGTATGGGGCATAGCGTCGTTCAGGTAATTCACATATGCTTCGTCATCATATCTTACATGTGTCACGATATAGTCATGTATTGCCAGCTCCTTTTCAAGGTCAGACATATCAGGTTTTATTATCCTGTTAATAATATCCCGGGCTTTTTTAAACACGATATCATATTCATATAGTGTATCTTCATCAAGCAAGAGAGTTGTCTTATGATCGAATAGGAATAAATCTCTCAAGCTGCCAAGCTTTTTGACAGAATTTATATCCGAAAACGGGTTGCAATATAAATATAAAGAAGTCAAGCATGGCAGAGATTGTAAAGCATCTATATTCGTTATGGAATTCTTGCTGATATCTAAGTCAGTTAGATTCGTTAGGGTACTTAACGGAGTAATGTCATGAATCAGATTCTGGCTCAATCGAAGATTCTTTATACTATATAATTGCATTAAGGGTGAAATGTCTGAGATTTGGTTAATGCTAAGATCCAGTTCCTCCAGACCTATTAAAGTTTTTATCGAAGTAATATCAGTAATGTGATTATCATAAATCCATAGTGTTTCTAATTGAGTTAGTGACTCCAAGGGATGAATATTGTTAATGTTATTTTCTTGCAAGAAAAGAGTTTTTAGACCGGTAAGATATTGAATTCCTTCTATGGAAGTGATATCTTCATTGGATGCATCTAGTAATTGAATGTCTTTCACATCAATGCTTTGAATGCTACCGGCTGGTTTATCAATCTTAGCACGTATTGCTCTCTCAAGACTTGGATCTTCAAATAAAATGGCTTGTTCAGAAAGAATATTAGCAGCAGCTAACACTTCTTTGGTATTAACCGTTATTCCAACTACTTCATCTGCGTAAGCAAAAGGTAAGAGTTGTGTTAAAACTAGGCAAACAAGTATAATCAAAGAAAAAATTCGCTTTTTATAGAACATTGGTAGGATACCTCCTGTCAAAAATGTAAATTTTTTGATATATTAGAAACATTTTATTATATTTATTCGCATTGTGCAATAGTTTATGACAGAAGTATTATTATATAAATTTTAGTTGAGAATAAAAATAGAATTGATCGCTATTGGTATATATTATTTTTAGATATATAATTTAACGTTTTGAATTTTCAAACATATAATATTAATAGTAAATATTTTAAAAAGGAGTAATATATTATGATACCAATCTACCTCGTGGGCATTGCATTAGGAGGCCGGCTTATTTTATCAAAGTCAGGGGTTCTGCGGAAGCCTAAAGCCGCCAGGACACTCAGAAACCGAAAGCCTTTGCGTTTAAAAGGCAATGTCAGAGTTTCAAACAAACCCAGTCCTCTATCTCTATTAGTTAGATCATTCACTGGAATTACTAAAAAGGTTACAAGCAATTTTAAAAAGGAAGACTTAAATGAAGTAGTTAAACAATTTATACCTGCTGATGCTAAGTTAATAATACCCCAATATCCGGTAGGCATAAGCGGAATACAAAGTATAGATTTAGATGGAGATCGAGAAAATGAATTAGTTACTTCATACCAAATCAACAACGAAACAATTACCGTAATCTTAAAGAAGCAAAATAACCAGTGGAATAAAATTCATGAAATGAAAAATTCGGATTATCAAGCTCTAAGTTATATCGATTTTGCAGATGTGAGAGGTTTAGGGAAAAAAGATATACTAATGGGGTGGAAAACTCAAGACACCAATAATATACTCGATATATTCTCATGGACCGATAAAACCAGCAAAAAAATAGCAACATTTAATTACAATCGTGTAGAAGTATTAGACAATCAAGCACCTAGCAATGCAGAAATCGCTGTATGGAATAAAATTGACGATGGATCATTTGATATCAAATTACTCATGTGGAATGGTACGGATTTCGTCCCGGCAAGAAATATTTCACGGTATTATGCAACAAGTGCTGTTCGTTATTATGTACAAGCTGCTAGGCAGAAGCCTATGGTGGGAGCCAACTGGTATTACCTTTCTGATGCACTTATTAAAGCAGAGATGTATAGAGATGCTTTAGTCGCTATTGAAATGGGGAGTCAGGTAACTTCAGATTTAGAAATAAATCAGAAGTTGCTTGAATTGAGGAGACATGCAGTAGAAAAGATGTACTAATAAAATTCAGCTTATTTTTTAGTTAACTCATAATAAAGCTGCCCAAAAAACCTGCTTATCATCAAGCAGGTTTTTTGCGTTATTCCTCATACTTAATGTTCTTGATGTACATAACCTGTAAAACGTAAGAGTGAAAGAATAGGCTTTTTCCAGTAGTTCGCAAAAATCCATAAAGTAGTATCAATATTATGGAAACGTACATATGATATATCAAAGGTTACATTTATAAGACTTATGTTATCATCAATAATTAAGAAATAATGAGAGATTAGGAAAGGAGAGGGTTATGTGAGGGTGAAAATAGATGATTTTAAGGTTGTTGAAGTAAAGGCTTCACAGAAAAAAGAAATAGTTGATTATGGAGTCCGAATGGTAGGAGCTCCTTTAGAGTGGAGAGAAACAACAGGAAAGGGAATAAAGGTAGGTATTATTGATACTGGAATTGACTTGAATCACGAGGATTTGCAAGATCGAGTTAAAGAATATATTAACTTTACCAGCAGAGATAAAAAAGATGTCACGGATGAAAATGGACATGGTACGCATGTAGCCGGAGTAGTTGCAGCCAACCGGAATAATGTAGGGGTTGTTGGCGTTGCACCGGAAGCCGATTTATATATTGCTAAAGCGTTTGATAAAGAGGGGAATGCAGATACTAGTGCAGTTTTTAATAGTCTTACTTGGATGGCTGAACGCAATGTAGATGTCATTAATATGTCTTTTTCATCACAGACAACGACTAGAGAATATCAAAGAGTAATATCTTACTTGGATAATAGCGGCATCACCCTTGTTTGCGCAGCTGGAAATGAGGGGATTAGTGAAAGTGGTAGTGGAGATACGATTGGTTATCCTGCTAAATTTGATGAAACGATTGCTGTTACGGCAGTGGATATGAATAAGAAAAGAACAGATTTCAGTTCTGTAGGAACAGCAGCTGAAGTAGCGGCAGCAGGAAAAGATATATTTTCCTGCTATAAAGATAATACCTACGCAACATTAAGCGGCACTTCTATGGCTACGCCTATTATAACAGGGGCTGTAGCATTACTGCAGGCACAGGGAATAAAAAAACACGGTCGAAGACTTACGCCGGAAGAAATCAGAATATTGCTGCATGTGTATTCTGAAGATCTGGGTGAACCGGGAAGAGATTCTGAGTATGGGTATGGATTATTCTCATTTGGCAGGATAAATGAATCCGATTATATTAGTGATATGAATTACAATAGAGAAAGAGTAAGGTCTAACGGAAATTATCCTTATAGCAGAAGTGCGATTATGAGAAAACAACTTTTTAGAACTAACAATACGGTTCTAGGCATGGCACTTATAAAATTTTTATTTCTATAATTAAATCATCCCCATTAGAATCTTATTAGAAATTTGAATCATGAATATATATCAGATAAATCTGGTATATATTCATGATTTTTACTTTGTTAAAAAACATATCATTTGTATAAATGAACGACGGTATAGAAATTTTTTGAATAATCCAAGAAGATGAGGAATAAATTCACTTATTCAGGAATAGGATATGTATAAATAATACTGCTAATTCATCTTGACAGTTGTAGCACATGTCACATACTACAAAGCAAAATTATATGAAGTTTATCTTATCAGAATCTCACATTACAAAAACATATACAAATTATTGTTGAATCTATGTAATATATTATACACATATTAAAGGAGTTCATCATGCAAATAACGCCTATAAATAAAAGCAATATTACAGATGAAATCTATCAACAAATGATAGCAAACATTTCAATCGGCTCCTGGGGTCCTGGAGATAGGATTCCATCTGAAAATGAGCTGAAAAATCTTTTTAATGTTAGTAGGAACACCATTCGCAGTGTAATTCAAAGATTAAATGTATTAGGTATATTGGAAACCATACGTGGTGAAGGTACGTTTATAAAAGAATTGGGACCCTCTATTTATCTAAATTGCTTTATACCGCCAATTTTATTGAAACAACATCACTTTATAGAGATTATGGAATTTCGAAAAGGTGTAGAAGTGGAGGCTGCAAAACTGGTTGCAGAGCGTGCTTCAGAAGAGGATATTATTAAACTTGAAAGGATTTTAAGAAACTCACTAAATAAAAAAGATAATATACAAGAGTATTCACAAGAGGATATTAATTTTCATGTAGCAATTTCAAAAGCATGTGGTAATAAAATGTTCGAAAATATTATGGAGATAGTAAAATATATTCTTCTTCCAAAGTTGGTCACAGTGATTTCACATTTAGGCAACGAAGATAGTTTGAAGTATCATCCGCTGATTCTCGATGCAATTAAAAGTCGTGATATGAAAAAAGCAGGGGAGTATATGAATGAACATCTCGATGTTGTTATCACAAGATTTAAGACATCGAATTATTAGTATGGCACACGGCTTTAACTAAATGCTCTAAAAATAAGATATGTATAGTTTTACAAATATAGTATATATGAGGAGGGGCAAAAATGTATTTTGATTATAAAGATTCAAAAGGTATTAAAGTACCACAACCGTTTTCCAGGACTATAATTCCTTTGTTTATGGGAGATACATCAAAATATGAGACAAATTTTTCTGTACATATAACAGAATGGGAACCAGGATGCAAAATTGATTTGCATGCTCATCCTGTTGGAATGGAAGCAATGTATTGTATGTCCGGAGAGGGAAAGGCATTTGTTGATGGGAAAGAGTATAATTTTGTTTCCGATACTATGATTATAGCAGCCCCTGGCAAAGAGCATTATATTGAAAATACAGGCGCGACATTACTAAAAGTCTTATGTGTATTTTCTCCTCCAATTATAGCTAAGGCACTTGAAGAAAGAGCTTTGCAAGCGGTAGAAAACTCTAAAAAATAGCATTTCAAACTTGATTCTGAGAAAATTTCTAAGACAACTATTCAACAAATATTACATAAGTAAATTAGGTGATTAAAATGGAATATCAGCGAAAAAGTATCGGAATTTGTAGTTATGCATTTCGTTACAGCATCGGTACGAAAAGTTTTAAACCTGTACAGCCTTTTACTGTATTTGATTTTATTGATAAGGCAAACCGGCTGGGATACGGCAGAGCATTGATTTTCGATAATTTGAACTCACAGGATTTTGACGAAAAGCTTTGTGCGCAGATTGGAGAAAGATTATCCTGTTACGATATGAGTGCGGTTTATGGACTAAAACATCTTACGGAAGATACTTTTGAAAAGTATTTACCTTTGGCAAAGATCATGAATGCGGAGAGTTTGCGCTTTTCTATTCCTTTGGCAAAAGGAGCGGGTTACAGAGAAACTTTAAGCAGAGCCAGGAAAATTATCATGGATAATATCTATCGGATTGAAGAGGCAGGTATCACAATTGGAATTGAAAATCATTTTGACTTACAGACAAGCTGCTTAGTAGAGTTGGTAGATTTAATCGGGCATCCGCTGGTAAAACATGTATGTGATACTACTAACAGTATTGCCTTTATTGAAAAACCCATAGATACCTTACATAAAATGAAAAAAAATCTTTATTGTATGCATATAAAGGATTTTGTATTCGAGAAGCCGGAGGCAGGATATTTCATGAATGGCACTATCTTAGGAAAAGGTTCACAATCCGTGAAGGAAATACTGAAATATGCATTTCAGTATAACCCAGACGTAAAGATTGGGCTAGAAATGACAATTAAGCGGCCGGACAACATAGACGATGTTCAGGTAACATCATGGGAAATAGATTGTATCGAGAAAAGTACAAAAGAACTCTTTGCAATACTGGATAGCATGTAAAAATATAGATTTAAAAATAAATAGTAAATAAACCTATTAAGAAAAGGAGTGAAAAAATGAAAGCAGCTTTTATTGAAAAACCATTTTCTATGGCATTTATAGATGCCCCGGAACCGTCTATACAAAATGCGGATGATGTAAAAATCAGAATTTCATTTACCGGTATATGTGGTTCTGAAGTACATGCTTTTTGTGGTACTCATCCGACACGGCTGCCGCCGATTATTTCCGGGCATGAGGCTTCCGGAATTGTTGTAGAAGTCGGATCGGATGTAAAGGAGTTTCAAGTTGGGGATAGGGTTGCAATTGAGCCGCAGTATAGCTGTGGCAAATGTTCGGACTGCCTGAGAGGCGATTATAATGTCTGCCCGGAAAAAGCAGTACTTGGAACTATTAAATGGTCAGGTTCCTTTGGAGAATATATTATTGCTCCGAAACGCGCAGTACTGAAACTGCCCGATAACATCTCGTTGGAGGAAGGGGCTCTGTTAGAACCGCTGGCAGTAGGTGCTCATGCTGTTCGTGTGTCACGGGTAGGATTAAGTAAAACGGTAATGATTCAGGGATGCGGTCCGATTGGGCTTTCGATTTTAGTAGCTTCTAAGATGGCCGGTGCAGCAAATGTTATCATGACGGACGTCTCTGAATATAACCTAGGCATAGCAAAACAAATGGGAGCAGATATAATAATTAATGCTAAAAAGTGTGATGTAGTCAAAGAAGTATTGGCATATACCGAAGGGCAAGGAGCTGATGTGGTATTCATGGCTGTTGGAAAGGATGAAATTATGACGCAGGCCATTGAATGTACAAAACGGTACGGACAGATTATGGAAGTCGCACATTTTGGTTCCGCCCCGCCTTTTGATGCAAGAAAGTACCGCTGGAAAGAGTTGAATATGTTAGGGACCTATATGTATGTAAAAAAAGACTTTGAAATAGCAATAAATGCAATCGCAGGTGGCAAAGTCGACGTTAAGCCTATGATTTCTAAGATTGTTCCAATTGAAGATTGCGTAGAGGTCATAAATATGGCATATAAGAGAACAGAAGACTTTGTTAAAATAATATTTAAATTCTAAGGGGGGAGAAAATGGCTAGCAGTGATTACAAGTTTGGTGAGGAAATTGTCATCCCATTTGATAAAGCTTTGCTGTGGCAGAAAGCTATCTATATGGGAGCAGGAATGAATGAAAAGGATGCTGAAATTGTAGCAGACCATCTGGTTACAGCTGATGCGAGAGGTGTTTATTCTCATGGTATTATGAGAACGCCTATTTATGTAAAACGTTTTGAGGAAAAAGGAACTAGCCCGACTGCACAGCCTGCAGTAGTCAAAGCAAAAGGTGCCACAGCACTGGTAGATGGAAATAACTCCATGGGTATGGTAGCCACAGTCTATGGTATGAATGTGGCAATTGACTTGGCGAAACAATATGGTTCTTCTACTGTTTCCGTTACAGGAAGTAATCACCTAGGTACTTGTGCATATTATGCAGAAATGGCAGCAAAAGAAAACATGATTGGTTTATGCTGGACAATCAACTGCGGCAATATTATGGCACCGTGGGGAGGGGTTGAGAGGCAATTAGGCAACAATCCATTTGCAATGGCTGCACCTTGCTTAACAAAACCGCCGATGGTATTGGATATGGCAACCAGCGTTGTTGCAAGGGGTAAGATTGTCATGGCTATGAAAACTGGTGCAAAAATTCCGGAAACATGGGCTTTGGATGTAAAAGGCAAATCAACGACCGATGCTGACGAGGGATATTGGGGAACAGTTAGACCATTCGGTGATTATAAAGGCTACGGCATCACATTTATGAATGCTATTCTTTCTTCAATTTTGAATGGTTCCAGCTTTGGACCAACAGTCGGTGATTTTTATGAGAAGCCAAGCGAGATTCAGAATACCGGACATCTATTGCAGGTAATTGATATATCTGCTGTTACTGATGTTGATGAATTTAAAAAACGTATGGATGATGCAGTTGATTATCTAAAAAGCGGTAAAAAAGCAGAAGATGTATCGGAAATTTTCATACCAGGTGAATTGGAAGCTCGTTCTATGGAACGTCAAAAGAGGGAGGGTATTGCATATCCGGTAGAAGTTATTGAGGAGAACAAAGAAATTGCCAAGAAATATGGTGTGGAAAGTATTCTTTAATTTAAAGCTGAAGGAGGTAAAAGGATGATTGAAACGATTAAGAATAAGAATGTGTATGGAATGCCGCTTCCCTGGTTTCTTCTTATTTTCGTTCTTGTTATTGTAGGCATCGAGCTGGAAGTAATTCAAGACAAAATGATGGGTGGGTTTACCATCGCCCTGGTTCTGGGAGTTGGTTTGAAATGGCTCGGTGATCAAACTCCTATCATTAAGGACTACGGTGCTGGCACAATTTTCGCAGTTTTAATTCCTGCTATCTTGATTCATTTGGGTATTTTTCCTGAAAGCGTCAGAGTAATTGGTAAGAATTTCTTTAGTGGATACGATTATACGTCATTCCTAGTTCCTGGTTTGCTGGTAGGCAGTATTTTAGCTATGAATCGTAAGACGTTGATTAACGCAGGTGTCCGTTTTATTATACCCATGTGTGGTACAATTATACTTGGAACGCTTTTGACAGGTGCTCTCGGTGCTGTTTTAGGCTACGGTTTTATTGAAACCATGCTTTACATTGCAGGTCCTGTTCTTGGTTCCGGTGTTAGTGCATCGGCAGTACCACTTTCGGAGATTTATGCATCATATGGAGGCGGGTCGCCGGAAACTTATCTGACAACGCTATCATCTTCCGTTATGATTGCAAACGTACTTACTATTTTAATAGCAGCAGTATTGGCATCATTGGGTAAAAAGAATCCGAATATGTTCTTTAAAGGATTTTCAGGTGAGGGAAAAATCCTTCGTAATGAAGTTAAGGTTAATATTACGGAAACACAGAAAAAGGAACTTGTTGCAGATACTAACCAGACAAGTTTCACAGAACTGGGAAGTGGTTTCCTTTTAACCTGCGGGTTCTATACATTTGGCATGTTATGCAGCCGAGTAGTACCTTCATTGCATGCATATGTATGGATGATTATTCCGGCTATTATCTTTAAGCTGTTTCGTTTGACGCCTGAGTCTCTTGAAAAATCTTCCGGTGAGTGGACTAGATTTATGTCAAAGGTTATGACGCCTGCTGCTTTGGCGGCTATTTCCGTAGGCGTTCTGAATATCGGAGAATTGTTATCACTATTTACAAATCCGGTATATATTATTTTGTGTATAGCTTCGGTATTGGCTATTGTTATTGTTGCTGCTATACTTACTTATTTGTTTGGATTCTATGCGGTGGAAGGTTCCATCATGGCTGGTCTAGGCTTAGCAGATATGGGTGGCACGGGAGATGTTGCTGTATTATCAGCGAGTAATAGAATGGAACTGCTTCCTTTCTTGACGATCTGTTCACGTATTGGCGGTTCTATCAATATGGTGTGGCTTACTTTCCTTGCTTCGCAGTTCTTGAGTTAATCATTAATAGGGGCGGTTTAAACCGCCCCTATTAACTATTTGATTCGCTCAGTTTTTTTAAGCGCCTCCACAAGGTAACTTGGCTAATACCTAGTTTTTGAGCAGCTATTTTTTTATTTCCTTTGGACTCAGCAAGTATACGGAGGATAGTTTCATTTTCAATTTGTGACAGCACCCCACTTTTATAATCAGCAGTATGTTTGTCGGATGCAGAAATAATATTTGATGTTGCTGAGGCTCCGAGGGCCTCTCTGATGATGTCAACATCTATTATACGGTCATTACAAAGTGCAACGGCACATTCGACGATATTACTGAATTGTCTTATGTTTCCGGGATATTCAAGTGAACATAAAAGGTTAATTGCTTCTTCAGTTATAGTAATTATTGTTTTAGTATAGTTTCGACAGTGTACTGTAATAAAGTGTTTTACTAGGTCTGGAATATCACTGTTTCTTTTGTTTAAAGAAGGAAGCTCCAGGACTAAAACAGATAATCGATAATATAAATCTTCTCTGAACCGCTTTTCTTTTATTTCATTAAGTAGGTTTTTGTTGCTGGCGGCAATAATACGAACATTAACGGGGATTACTTTGTCGCTGCCTAAACGGGTGACCTCTCTTTCCTGTATAACTCTAAGAAGGCGTGCTTGAACTTCAGGTGGGATTTCACTAATTTCATCAAGAAAGATTGTGCCTGTATGGGCAAGCTCAAATATTCCATATTTACCTTCATTTTTGGCTCCTGTAAAAGCCCCTTTAACATATCCGAAAAGCTCACTTTCAAGGATGCTCTGAGGTAGAGCGGCACAGTTTATAGCGACAAAAGGGTTATCTTTTCGAAAACTATAATTGTGAATGCTTTGTGCGAATAATTCTTTTCCTGTACCGGTTTCTCCTAATATTAAAACCGTACTGTCTGTTTTTGAAAATTGCTTGGCTTTTTCTTTGACGGAATGAATACATTTACTAGAACCAATAATACTTTCATCAAAGGTCGCTTTTGCGATGTGACCCTTTGAAAGCAAGTCTTTTCTGATTTTTTGTTCAAGGCTTTGTATATTGTGAGTTTTTTGCATGGTGACAACAGCACCCTTTGCTTTCTGTTCTACGATAATAGGAACATAGTTGATAGCAAAAGGATTGTTGTTGATATTTACCAACTCATTGTAAATAGGTCTTTCCTCAGATATAGTTTTATTAACATCAAAAAAAGGAAATATGGTGTTAATACCTTTTCCTACTAAATCAGATTTTTCTTCTAATAGATTAATAGCAATCCTATTTATATTTGTAATATTTCCATTATTATCTATACCGATAACCCCTTCATTTGTAGAATCAAGAATAGATTTTATCATTTCATATTTTTCTTCTTTTTCTGTTTCGTAGTTTAATGCCTGAACTGCATCAAGAATCGCTTCCTTTATAGAGTTTTCATCTGCGATAATTTCGACAAATCTTAATCCATGTTTTTTGGCACATAAAGAAGCATGATGCCCGCCAATGATTGCTTCAATCCCTGCATTTTTAAATTCTATGACTTTACTTTCGACTTCATCACGATTGTCTAATGTAACATATCTAAAAAGATCCATAGGGATAAAATCACTGAGGCGTTCCGCACCGGAAAAAGAGGGGTTTAAAGTAATACCACCTATTTTTTTTGAGTAAGCGAGAGCTTTTTTTATTGAATAAGCAACATCAAAAATATTTGACCGGATTTCTATAACAGGAATATGTAATTGTGACTTAAGATAAAGATAAGTACCTCCACGACTGATAATAACTTTTGCACCCTGTCGTATCTGTTCTTTTGCAATATCCAAGGCATCTTCAAAAAGACCAATATGTATGGGGATTTCTATGTTTAAAGAATGAAAGATCTTTAAGCATCTTTCTTCTAAAAGTTGATTTGTGGCAATCATCACAATTTTGTGTTCCATAAGACCTCCATGACATCTTTAATGTGTAGAATTTTATATTTAGTTATATTTTACTACAATACTAAAACATTTCCTATATCAATTTCATAATTTAATTATATATTACAAAATGAAAATTATATTACAAAGTGAAATAAATATAAGATAGTAATTAAGAAGATAGAAACTACTTATGCAAGATACTAAATTTTAAATAGAAAAAAAGGACTTCTTGTACTAGATGGGATTCTTATGTTCTGTGAGATATAACTATAAAAAAGAATTTTATACAAAGGGACATAAAATATAAAGTCCTAAAGTTGGCATGAGTTTTGCTTATATAAAAGGTGTAATAAAAAAAGAAATGGGAGGTATTGTAATGAAAAAAATCAGTAGTATCATGGCATTAGTATTAACAGTGGTTCTTATGCTGACAGCTTGCCAAAGCAGTCCGGCACCGGTGGCAGAACAACCCAAGGGAACACCTGCAGCACCTGCAGAAAAGAAGGCTGAACCCGCAGATGACTTTCCAAGCAAGCCAATTACAATTTATGTTGACAGCAAAGCTGGATCAAGTACGGATGTGATATCAAGAGGGTTTGCTAAAGTTGCAGAAAAACATGCAGGAGTTCCATTTATCATTGAAAATGCTGAAGGTGGCAGTGGAATAATTGCATTAAACACTATGTTGGGCAAACCGGCGGATGGATATGCATGGTTTCAGCAATCACTTACACTTGGGTTAAATATAGCAACAGGTCAAGCACCTATCAAGGTTAACGATGTAGTACCGATTGCAAGCTTGATGGAAGATTATTGTGTAATTTCTGTAAAAGCTGATAGCCCTTATAAAACTTTTGATGATTTGGTAAAGGCAGCTAAAGAAAAACCGGGCAAGTTAAACTGGGGTGCAGCAAAAGTGAAAACATCTATGCATATTCTTACATTGAAGGTAGCAAAGGCAGCAGGGATAGATGTTAATTACATAGCTTATGATAGCGCAAATAATGCAAAGCTTGGATTGCTGGGTAATAATGTTGAAGCTACTTCTTCCTCAATCGGTATTGTTAGAGAAGATGTTAAAGCCGGTAAATTAAGAGTCTTAGGAATGACGCTTGCGGAAAGATCTCCAGAGTTTCCTGATGTTCCAACCTTTAAAGAGTTAGGCTATGATTATGTAACAGGATATTCTGTTTGGAGAGGTCTTTTTGTAAAACCTGGTATTCCACAAAATAGACTTGATAAAATGGCCGAAATCATTAAAAAGACTGTTGAAGATTCCGAATGGCAAGAGTTCTTAAAACAACAACAGCTAGAAGATAATTATATGGATCAACCAACATTTACAAAGTACTTTAATGATTTTGTTGCTGATAGTACTGACCTTGTAAAAGATTTAAAATAAAAAGCATAATATTTATGAGAGAGCGGATAAATACATATTTGTCCGCTCTAGAAAGGAAAAGTAGAATGAGTAAGAAAAAGGCATCTATCGTTTCAGAGATAATAGTCATTATTATAGGATTATATTTTTTAGTAACAACATATACGTTTCCTTATGGTGATGGTATGATTATTCCGCCTTCATACTATCCACGTCTAGTTAGTATTTTGATGATACTTTTCGGCTTGGCATCATTATATCGAGATATTTTTGGAGCAGACAAGAATAATAAAGATCAACTTGAAATTACAAATATAAAAAACTTCTTTTTGATGATTATATTAGCTGTGATTATAGTTGTATCATGGAAATTTTTCGGACTTTTCTATCTGGCAGCGTTCTTGTGTACAGCCGTAGCATTATTCTGCTTAAATCCGGCGCCTAACAGCACTAAAAAGAAAATATTATCTATCTGCATATCAGTGGGATTTACAATTTTTGTATATGTCTCATTTGAAATATTATTAAAAATTAAATTATAAAAAAGGAGGTTAATGAGAAAACTATGGATTTATTTTCGTTTGATTTTTCTCTCATATTTAACGTTCAATGCCTTCTGGCCATATGCTTCGGGACTCTGTTTGGACTATTTATTGGAGCCCTTCCCGGTCTTGGCCCTACTGTAGGGGTTGCACTTTTACTGCCGATGGTGTATACGATGGAACCTATAACAGCCATTGTAATGCTTGTTGCTCTTTATCAAGCAGCAGAATACGGTGGTTCGATTTCTTCAATTGTTCTTGGTATCCCGGGAACTGCCGCTGCAGTACCAACTCTATTTGATGGTAATGCGTTAGCAAAGCAAGGATATCCCGGTAAGGCGTTGGGGTACTCGCTTACAGCTTCAACCATTGGTGGAATAGTAGGTGTCATTGTATTAATGACATTAACCATACCCTTAGCAGAAATTACATATAAACTTTCTGATCCTGAATTATTTTTGATTGCTGCTTTTGGTTTAATTAGTATTACTAGCTTAAATACTACTAACGTACCCAAGACAGTGGTTTCTATTTTGTTTGGTCTGCTTCTTGGAACAATAGGTCTTGATACATTCTCAGGAACAGCAAGATTCACTATGGGACTGCCTATCTTATATGATGGCTTTATACTTGTACCAATCATAACAGGACTTTTTGCAATAGCAGAAGTTTTGAATATGGTAATGAGTGATTTAAGCACAAGATACGTCAGTAATACTAAAAATTTGAAAACTCATATTAGTTTCAAAGAGTTTATGTATATTTTACCTACTACTATAAAAAGTTCAATTATAGGTGTGTTGTTTGGAATTGTTCCGGGTCTTGGTGGAGGTGTTGGAGCATGGTTTACTTATACAGAAGCTAAGAGAGCATCAAAGAATCCTGAGAAGTTTGGTAAAGGCGAGCCAATTGGGATTGCTGCACCTGAATCGGCAAATAATGCTGTGGTCGGAGGAGCATTAATTCCATTCTTGACATTAGGAATACCAGGCTCTTCTACTATTGCTGTGGTGGCGTCTGCATTTATTATTCATGGTATTCAGCCGGGACCAGCCGTGTTCCAAAATAATCCGGAGCTTGTTTATGGGATTTTCTGGGGACTTTTGATAGCTACTATTGCCATGTATGTATTTGGCATATACACCACTTCTCTTTGGGCAAGACTTCTAGTAATTCCCAATTATATCCTTGTACCAATTGTTCTTGTAACATCACTCATTGGTGCTTATGCCACTAGAAATAATTTTTTTGATGTGGGTGTTGCAATAGTATTTGGTATAATAGGGTTTTTTATTAAGAAGTTAGACTATTCTGTACCTGGATTTATACTTGCTTTCATCCTTGCCTATTTGTTTGAGGGCAGCTTTAGGAGATCACTCATGATATCACAAGGGAATTATAGTATTTTTATAACACGTCCATTCTGTATTGTTATGATCGCATTGATCGTACTTATGGTAGGAAGTAAACTTTTTCAAATCATCAAGGCTAAGAAGAAAGCTACAGAAATAGAAGCATAAAGGAGGTTTGTTTAATTGATAGTAGATTCTATACAAAATGTTCATCTATATGAAAATATTAGTCCAAGATTTAAGAAGTTGTTTGATTATTTAAAAGAAAATGATTTAAGTTCATTCGCGCCGGGTGTTTATGAGATTGATGGGAAAGATATTTACTTTACCATAAAAGAATATGATTCCCGGGATGCAGAAAAAGCAAATTGGGAAACCCATCAGAAATACATTGATGTTCAATATTTGCTCTCGGGCAAAGAACTTATGGGCTATGCGCAGGTAGATGGGCTTGAAGTAAAGGTGCCTTATGATGAAGAAATGGACAGAATATTTTATCAAAATGTAAAATCAGACGGTTATTTAAAAGTATCTGAAAATATGTATGTGATACTTTTTCAACACGATGCACACCTTGCATCGTTAACAGATGGAGAAGTATCCAGAAATAAAAAAGCAATCATTAAAGTTAAAATTTAATTTATCGGAGGTACTTTATGTCAGCAGGATTCAGAGTTTATTTAAAAAGGAAATTGCCAAGTAAAGAAATTGTAGAAGGGTTTAAAAATTTGCATGCAGCAAGTGTGGCAGATTGTATGGGGAGGCTGCCTGCGATGTCTTGGCAGATTAACTTGCTTTCAAACCCTTCAAAGGAGATCATGTGCGGCGTAGCATTAACGGTAAAAGCACGTTCCGGTGATAATTTAGCATTGCATAAAGCATTGAATATGGCTGGTGAAGGCGATGTCATTGTGGTATCAAATGAGGGTGAGAGAAACCGTTCTTTGATGGGAGAAAATATGATCAGCTTCGCAAAATTCAATAGAGTTGAAGGGATTGTAGTGGATGGTCCTATACGTGATATGGATGCAGTTGCCAAGCTGGATTGGCATATTTTTGCTACAGGAGCAACACCAAATGGGCCTTTCAAAGAGGGACCGGGTGAGGTCAATGTCCCAATCGCGTGTGGCGGTGTGATGGTGAATCCGGGAGATATTATTCTTGGCGATGCAGATGGTGTTATTGTTATTCCAAAGGAAGCAGCACCAGAAGTTTTAAAGAAAGCTTCCGAGTTTGCAGAAATAGATTCAGGGAAAACGGTTCTTGCGAGAAAAGGAGAATTAAACCGTTCTTGGGTTGATAAAGCACTTGATTCTAAAGAATGCGAAATTATTGATGATGTGTATAAAGGTTAAAAGTTATAAGCGATAAGAATAAAAAGTTGTTGACAAATGCGGTTGAGTTGCATAAAATAATATAATATATAAAGGCAATGACTAAGAAGTAGTAATGGCAATTTCAATCTTTAAGAGAGCTTTCGGTTGGTGCGAGAAAGCAGGATATAGGTGCCATGAATTCATCTTAAGAGCTGCACACTCAAAGGTAAATGCCCGGTAGGCTGTGTCGGAATCCATCCGTTATAGTGGAGAAGCAATAGTAGTTGCTGCTGAGGTTGTGTAAACAATGAAGACAAGGTGGTACCGCGAATAATTCGCCCCTGTTATACAGGAGGCGTTTTTTTATTACCCAAAAGTGCAATTCAGCCTAGAGAGGTTTAATTGAATAAAGTAAATGATTTGGAGGAATGAACATGAAAAAGTATGCAAAGCTTTTAACACTTATGTTTTCTATCATCGTGATGGTGGCAGCAACAGGGTGCTCAAAGGGAAATGAAACTAATGCAAACCAAACAAACGCCTCGAAGAAATTGAACGTCGGCATTGTTCAATATATGGATCACAGTGCTCTGGATGCTGCACGTGAAGGATTTGTATCTGCATTGAAAGACAACGGTTATGTGGAGGGAGAAAATATCACCATTGATTTACAAAATGCACAAGGTGACCAAAGTAATCTTTCCACCATCAGCGATCGTTTCGTAAGCAACAAAGTGGATCTAGTGCTGGCCATTGCAACCCCTGCTGCACAGTCCATTGCAGGTAAGACTACAGAGATCCCGATTCTGGCAACTGCTGTTACAGATTTCGAATCAGCCAAGTTGGTGGATTCTGTAACTGCTCCTGGAGGCAATGTCAGCGGTACTACGGATATGAACCCCATAAAAGAACAGATTGATCTGCTGGTTAAACTGGTGCCTAAAGCAAAAACTGTTGGTGTACTGTATACCTCGAGCGAGGACAATTCCATCTTGCAGGCAAGGCTTGCCAAAGAAGCAATTGAAAAGCTGGGGCTTTCCTATGTGGAAGTAACAGTCACTAATTCAAATGATGTGCAGCAGGCTGCGCAGTCCATCGTGGGTCAATGTGATGCTATCTATATCCCGACGGATAACGTGTTTGCCACAGCCATGCCTGTGGTGCATGGTGTAACCTCTCAGTCCAAGACCCCTGTTATTTGTGGTGAGTCCGGGATGGTAGACACCGGTGGATTAGCCACTTTGGGTATCAATTATAAGGATTTGGGATACCAAACCGGATTAATGGCCGTTAAAATTTTAAAAGGTGAAGCGCAACCGGCTGCCATGCCGATTGAATCTGCTACTGGCTTCGATTTTGCTATCAATGGTATTGTAGCAGAAGAAATTGGTCTGGACATTCCAGCTGATTTTGAGCAATATGTTATTAAAGGCAAGCAATAAGAAGTAGTTTTAAATAGATAGAAGAGTTATCATTGTTGAAAACTTAGAAATGGGTGGTTGTAAATGTTACAAATTATTTTGGGTGCGGTCTCCCTTGGTCTGTTATGGGCTGTAATGACCATCGGAGTCTATATCACCTATCGTATTTTGGATATTGCAGATTTGACGGTGGAGGGCAGTATTGCCATGGGTGCAGCCATTGCAGCACAAGCCATTATTAATGGAATTGATCCATATGCTGCAACAGGGTTGGCACTGCTGGGTGGAATGGCTGCAGGGCTTGTCACGGGACTCTTGCATACACAGCTCAAGATACCTGCACTGTTGTCAGGTATCTTGAGCATGATTGCCTTATATTCCGTTAATCTACGTATTCTTAAAAAAGCGAATATATCACTATTGCGTATGGATACAGTGTATACCTTATTTGAAGACTTTGGACTAAGCCGTACCAATGCCATCATTGTTTTGGGTTTGCTCTGTGTTTCAGGTGTGGTGGCTATTTTATATTGGTTTTTTGGAACGGAAATCGGCTGTGCTATTCGTGCCACAGGTAGCAATCCCCATATGGTTCGTGCTCAGGGCATCAATACAGACACTATGAAAATCCTGGGCTTGGTGATTAGTAATGGCCTGGTTGCCGTTAGTGGTGGCTTGATTGCACAAAGCCAAAGTTTTGCAGATGTACAAATGGGAACTGGGTCAATTGTCATAGGTTTGGCGTCTGTGATTATCGGCGAGGTGCTTTTTGGCAGAAAAAGTTTTTACAGCCGATTGGTTTCTCTGGTGCTTGGTGCAGTAACCTACCGTATCATTATCGCCTTAGTGTTGAAGATGGGTATGCCAGCCAACGATTTGAAGCTGTTTACAGCAATTACCGTTGCGATTGCTTTGGCACTGCCCGTGTTCAAGAGTTATCTTCACCCCATTAGAATATCTATCAAGGAGGGTGAGTAGATTGCTAACAGTCAACGGTATATATAAAATATTTCATGCAGGAACCGTAAACGAAAAAATTGCTTTGCATGATGTCAGTGTAATACTTGAAGAAGGGGATTTTGTGACATTGATCGGTGGCAACGGTGCGGGTAAATCTACACTGCTTAATTGCGTTGCGGGTGTGCACACCATCGACAAAGGTTCTATTATCATTGATGGTACCGATGTGACAAAGTTTTCTGAACATAAGCGTGCAGCGATGCTTGGACGGGTCTTTCAAGATCCTATGATGGGCACAGCCTCCAACATGGGCATTGAAGAGAATTTGGCACTTGCTTTTCGTCGGGGGCAGCGTCGTGGTTTAAAATGGGGCATTACTAATAAAGAGCGGGAACTATACAAAGAATTACTCAAGCCATTGGAATTGGATTTGGAAAATCGGCTAGACGCCAAGGTGGGGCTGCTTTCAGGCGGTCAACGACAAGCACTGACGCTTTTAATGGCAACGCTGAAAAAGCCGAAGGTATTGCTTTTGGATGAGCATACGGCAGCGCTTGACCCCAAAACTGCTGAAAAAGTGCTGCAGCTCAGTGACCAATTTATTGAGCAAGGTAATTTGACCACCTTAATGGTTACACATAATATGCGCGATGCCATCAAACATGGGAACCGCTTGATTATGATGTATGACGGACGCATCATTTTGGATATTAAGGGTGAGGAAAAGAGAAAGCTGACTGTAGAAAATCTTTTGGAGCGATTCGGCAAAGCCAGCGGTGAAGAGTTTGCAAATGACCGTGCATTGCTTTCTTAAAACTTAATGGGTTGGTCTAAGAAGAATATTAAAAACAAGCGTACCATTAGAAGATGATTCATTGGAAGACGCCCTATTAGACCTTCTTGACAAGATACGATAGAGTTTGCTATTATAGTAGTAACTTAATAGTTATTATAGATAGAGGTGGATCTGGCAAGAGTAAATAAGTAGAGGCAGAAGAGGTGCCTGTGAAGCTTATTGAAAGGGTATGGTCCCGAAAGTGTAGATTTTCTCTTTGATTTATGCTTGGGTGTTGCATGAATAGTGCAGCAACTGTCACTGCAAGTATTAAGTAGTGGAGCACTATCGGATGTATTAAATTTTAGACTTTCAATTTATTCTTTAGAGTAATAATACAGGCGATTGGTATATACACCAATCGCTTTTTAATTTTTTAGGAGGGGTTATCAAAAGATGAGAATTATAATAGTTGGAGGAGGATGGTCCGGTTGTGCTGCAGCAATAAGTGCACGAAAAGCCGGAGCAGATGTTGTACTTCTTGAGAGAACAGATATGCTTTTAGGAACAGGTCTTGTAGGTGGCATTATGAGGAATAATGGTAGATATACTGCTGCTGAGGAAATGATTGCTATGGGTGGAGGGGATTTATTCAAGATATGTGATGAGAATTCCAGACATGTGAATATTGAATTTCCCGGTCATAAGCATGCAAGCCTTTACGATATAGCAAAAATCCATGGTGCTGTATACCGCTATTTAAAAGAAATGGATATTGATATTTATTTTAATATTAGAGTGAACAAAGTTAGGGTTCATAATGATACCATCATGTCGGTTGAAGATCAAGATGATAATAAGTTTTCGGGAGATGTGTTTATTGATGCTACCGGAACAGCAGGTCCTATGAATAATTGTTCGAAGTATGGAAACGGATGCGCAATGTGCATACTGAGATGTCCGAGTTTTGGCGGCAGAGTAAGCATTGCAGGTCTTGCAGGTGTTCAGGAAGTAATGGGAAGAAAGGCTGATGGTTCTTATGGAGCTATGAGCGGCTCTTGTAAATTATATAAGGAATCTCTTTCGGAGGAGATTCAAGCTGAATTAAATACTAAGGGGGTAGCGGTAGTTTCGGTTCCCCAAGAACTGGTTGAAGACCATCTGGGAGTTAAGGCATGTCAGCAGTATGCTCTTAAGGAGTATAAGGATAACCTTATTATTCTGGATACAGGACATGCAAAGCTGATGGTTCCTTACTATGATATAGAAACGCTAAGAAAAATACCGGGGCTTGAAAATGCGAGATACGAAGATCCTTATTCGGGCGGCAGAGGAAATTCCATGAGATATTTTGCTATGGCACCCAGAGATAATTGTATGCAGGTAGAGGGAGTGAAAAACCTCCTGTGCTGCGGAGAAAAGGCAGGATTGCTTGTTGGACATACAGAAGCGATTGTGACTGGAGTGCTTGCAGGACATAATAGTGTGCGCCTTGGTACCAAAACAGAATTGTTCCAGATTCCAACTGCGCTGGCAACCGGGAATGCGATCGCTTATGTCAAAGAAGCAATGACTACCGAAGAAGGTATGTCGAAAAAGTATACGTTCTCAGGTTCGGTTTATTTTGAACATATGAAGGAAAACGGTTTGTATTCAACCGATATAAATGAAATACAACAGAAAGTGAAAGATAATGGTGTCGCCGGCATATTTGCAAATAAGTTGATATAATTGGGGGGTTCATAGTGGTTGAGATAGGGTTGTTACATTATATATATATTGCGATGGTATTTATCATACTATTGACAATGGCATTTAAAAAAGATATTGTTCTTCCATGTATTATCGGGTTGTTTGTAATGGGATATGCGGCTTCAGGCAGCCTGCTAAAAGGTGTGCAGGTGATATATAATGCTCTGATAGCATCGGGTACGGAATTTTGGAGCATTATTGTTATCATTTCTCTTGTGGTAGCGATGTCTAAAGCGCTTCAAGATATCGGTGCAGACGACCTTATGATGAGCCCTATCAAAAGGCTTATGATCAATAGAAATGCATCTTTTATAGTATTAGGTATTATCATGGCAATTATGTCTTGGTTTATATGGCCATCTCCTGCAGTGGCACTGGTAGGAGCCATTATGGTGCCGGCGGCTATGCGTGCCGGACTCCCGGCAATATGGGCTGCTGTTGCCATGAACTTGTTCGGTCATGGCGTTGCACTATCAAGTGACTATTTCATCCAAGGTGCACCTTCTATTACTGCAAAAGGGGCGGGTATCAGTGATACTTTAGATATTATAAACAGTAGTTGGCCTTTATGGATTACGATGAGTGTCGTAACCATTGTTACAGCTTTTATTATGATGAGAAAAGACATGAAAAACAGTCATACAGGCGACTTGTATACATCAGATACACAAGAAAAAGGCTCAAATACGATCGGTACATATATTGTTGCATTCATCACCCCTGTAGTATTTATTATTGATATTTTTGTGATGTATAAATATAAACTCAGGGGAGGAGATGCAACAGCTCTCGTGGGGGGAACTGTAATGCTTATCATGGCTGTAGCTGCAGTCATTAAGCATCGTTTTGTTGATTCGCTTGAAAAAGTGACAGAGTATTTAAAAGAAGGATTTACATTTGGCGTGAAAATTTTTGCACCGGTTATTGTCATAGGAGCATTTTTCTTTCTTGGAGGAGAAAGCATGGCAAAGCAGATATTGGGTGAAAATGTCACAGGGATATTAAATGATATTGGCATCTTTCTTTCTAATAATGTGCCCTTATCCAAAGTTCCTATTGTTTTGATGCAGACATTGGTAGCCGGAATTACTGGACTTGACGGTTCTGGTTTTTCAGGACTTCCGCTTGTAGGTTCACTTGCTCAGACTTTTTCTAATGCGGTTCATATTGATAAAGCAGGTCTTGCTGCATTAGGACAGATTGTAACCATATGGGTTGGCGGAGGGACTATTATACCTTGGGCTGTCATCCCTGTTGCAGCTATATGTAATGTAAGCCCGCTAGAACTTGCAAGAAAGAATCTAATACCGGTTATGGTAGGATTTTTAGCTACAGTCATTGTGGCAATGATTATACTATAGTTAATATAAAAAATTCCTTCTTAGCATTAGAGTATGACCTTGCTGAGAAGGAATTTTTTAAAATTTTAGTTTTTAGGAATTTACATTAGAATTTACTTAACACAATATTTTGCTTATTTAAGCTGGTTTTTAAAACGATTCTAAAATCTCATCGATCTCTTCAAGTTCGTCATCAATAGTTTTTAACTGCTTCTTTAGCTGGTTTAACTCCTCAATTTGATAATTATTCCGATTATGCTGCTTTAGTTCTTCACTTAAAGATTCTGTTTCTTGTTTCAAATTCAGCATTAACCTTTCCTGAAATTTTATCCTTGCCTGTATTAGTTGGGGTAAGATTTCTTCAATAACTTCTGAGTTATCTTCAGACATTGCTTCAGATAATTCTTCTTCAAGGTCATCTATCAGACTTTGAGTTTCAACAGCTTCCTGATCTTTGTAAATACGCAGTTGCTTATGGTCTTTCGTTTTAAGGCAATCCGGGTCACAGTTGTAGGGGCAGTCGTAGGTACAGTCACAGTCTTGTGTTCTTAATCTAATCTGGTCCCCATTCTGCGGTCTTGTCGCATCTGATTGACCGCCTGAATTACCATTTCCGCTGTTTTTGGCCATTACAAAACTGCAAGTGCTGACAAGAACTAGAACTGTAATGATCATTAGTGATGTGAGCTTAGAAATTTTAGATTTCATAATAAAGCCTCCATTTATAATAATTTTTGTTTTCAATATATAGTACGTAAGGAAGTTATTTCTTTAGGGTACATTTTCAAGAAAGTTTCAATATTTGTATAAAAGTTTATAGAATTTATTGTTTAACGCTTATTTTTGCCTTTACTATTCCCAGCTTTATTTGAACTGGTATTTTCTTCAGTATGCGATTTATTATTATATTTGGCAGGTACTTCTTTATAAGGTTCAGCATTATTATTTAAGTTTCCATTTTGTTCAGGCAGATTTTCGATAGTAGTTGTAGTATCTTGCGGAGGCAATGATTCCGCAGTTTCTTCTTCAGCTTCTATGTTTTGTTTATCACTTTCTTCATTTGCATTTGGATTATTTCTGCGCAATCGATATTGTGGAGATGAAGCACCACTGTTTTTACTTGTATCCGCAGGTCCTTCTGCTTGTTTGATTTCATCAGCAGTTTCAGGTGTGTTATTTTCAGTAATTCCTTGCCTTTGTCTGTTAGTGCTGTCACTTTCAATATGATTGTTCTTTTCCGATGACCCGCGGAACCTTCTTACTAAGTTTTGTACACTGGAGGATTTAACTTCTTCTAAGGTAATGCTTTCATTGCCCTCATTGAATTTTCTATAAAGCTCATATTTACCGATAGTAATATCTTGTGTCCGTGCCTCCTTAATACTATCTTCATCTGAAGTAATGTACGTAATATCAATCTCTGTTGAGTCTATCTTTTTTGATAAATCTTCTGAAAGCCTTTGCTGCAGTTCCTGTGTACTTAGTGGTTGATTATTGCCAATAGCAGCAATGGATA
Source organism: Clostridia bacterium (assembly GCA_050251575.1). GTDB lineage: Bacteria > Bacillota > Clostridia > SK-Y3 > SK-Y3 > X23. Next base: position 4,618 of record JBFWMP010000015.1, on the reverse strand, counting down.
GAAGAACAAAATGATTTTCTGTTGTGATATATCCTTCGGTCTTTGCATTATTTATAATCATATATACAGCTTTTTCCATAGGCAGCCCCACAAATTCATCATTTAGCATTCGATAACCTTCATTATTAAAGGCTTTTATTTTAGCCACTTCATATTGATTATTAATCTCCAATTCTATGCTCGGATTAATATCTATACTAATGATTGCTGCAGGCTCGTAGGGTATATTGTGTGAAGAGTTTGAGCTGGGTAATATAGGAGATAAAAAAGCGATTGCAAATATTGCTGCATAAAGTAAGATGTTTTTAACGATTTTAGAACTTTCTCTATAGAGGTCATCTTCAGAAAATAATATCTTCTTTCCTATAAAGAGTTGGGCTCTTAAAATAACTTTAAAATATTCTAAGGATTCTGTCATAACAATGGCATATTTTCGATTAACTTCTATGACTAATCCTTTATAAATCACGGAAAGCACCTCCTTCTAAATCAGATATGTAGCTTTTAAGTATGTCTAAATCACTATCTAATATAAGTACAGCAGCAATAATAAATTTTCTATATCTGTTTAACGTCTTTATCGAAATATTAAGATCATTGATTAATTTTATATTAGGCAGCTGTTTTTTTCTGATAAGTTCTTTTCTTAAGTCTTCATGAGAGGCAATATATTTTATGATGCAGAGTACATGAAATCTTGTGTCTTTATGCTTAGGAGAGGTTTTTACTAAATCGGAGAAGGTAATATCATACTGTTTTAGTTTATCTTTGAATTGTTCAATTTGTTCTTTTACTTCTAAACACTCTACAAAATCTTTTGATATACACTGCTCTTCAATTTTGCAGTGTTCTTTTTCATCAAATTGACTCATAGGGATGGTTAGTTTATATTTATTCGTTTTTCGTATCAAATCGATGATTCTGCTTTTAATTACTTGTTTAGCATAGGCTAAGAAACTGCCGCGAGTGTTATCATATTTTTTTATAGCTTCATCAAAGGCCTCAAGCCCAATGCAAAATTCTTCACTATTTTCCGACTCTATATATTTATTTGTTGTGTCTGAAATAGTTTTCATGATAAATGGGATATAGTCTTTAATTAATTGCTCATGTTCTTGAAAGTCACCATTTCTTATTCTGTTAATACGTCCTGTCAGAGGTTCTTTATCAAGATGTCTAAGTGGAAAGTTCAATTGCTGCACCTCCTTACAATATAGATATACGAATGCAAGTAATATTTTAGGGATATTATTTTTCTGTTATCAACATAAATTGAGATCCTTGCACTTTAACTTATTAATATCCATTTATAATATTATATGTTATAATTTTACATTCATTAAAAATATTCGAAAGGCTTAATTCAACAGGAATGAGACAAAAATTTGTACATATACTATTTACTAGGAAGGAGGTGTCCAATAGTGAGAGGACACAAATATTTGTCCATTTTAATTATACTATGCATGGTTCTAACTATGGTAGTATCCCCGGCAGGAGTATATGCTTATAAAGGAAATGTAGATTTAACAACTACATCAGCTGAGGATGAGCATAACGATGCAGACCATGAAGGTGGAGAGAAATCAAGTAAAGGCAGTTCGGGAAAAGGACAGGCAGGCAAGGGCGGCTCCGGAAAAGATCATTCCGGTGAAGCGGATAATACTCATGAAGGAGAAACTGGGGAAGAAGATTCAGAGGAAGGCGACTCTGGAAAAAGTGATGGCAAAAAAGGAGGAGCTGGAGCAGGCGGAAGCGGCAGCGGGAAAGGGCAGAAGGGAGGGCAAGATCAATCCAAAAAAGATTTGGCAGGAGGGAAAATTGAGTTAACGGTTACTGTTGATTGGCCGGAAGGTGATTCCGGCAGAGTGGTAGACATCACTCTAATACAAGGAGAAGGCGAAGATATAACAGAGACAGTAGAGACAACAAAAAGTAATGTTGCTGTTTTTGAAGTAGAGCCCAGTGGAGATTGCAGTTTGGAAGGGGAAGAAATTCCTGGATATATTGCGCCACAACAAGATATCAGCCTTACAGGGGATGATAAGATTATCAGCATTACCTTATCATATAAATTAGATTCTAAAGCAGTAAGACTCGATAAGAGTAAACTAAAGCTGTATGAAGGACAGTCTGAGCAATTAGAAGCATATTTGGAACCGGGTAGCATTTCAAATCCGGAGGTAACATGGGATTCGGATAATGAGGCAGTGGCTTCTGTAACAGAGAATGGATTAGTCGAAGGACATTCAGCAGGAAAAACGGAAATTACTGCAACTCCGGAAGCTGGAGGAAACCCCGGCATATGCAATGTAACAGTATATTCTATAAAAGATTTAAAAGATCCTGAACCTGTAAATGATGCGTTAAGAGACCAAAAAGTGACATTGCCAAAGTTTGTGGAAGTTACACTATATGACGGAACAAACAATAGTACCGGATTTTTGCCTGTTGTCTGGGAATATGATAATAAAACTTATGATTCTGTATTCCAAGTTCCCATGAATATTCCTGATTTAATAAATAGTTTCATCTTGACAGGAGAGGTTGAACATACAGACTTATCTGTTGAATTTGTTATTAATGTAGATAAATCGGCAACCCCTGCAATAAATGTTACAGGAGTAGCATTAAATGAGACGAGTAAGTCGCTAAATGTAGGTGAAGAGTTTGATTTGATTGCCGGCATTTCACCAGCTAATGCGACGAATAAAGAAGTAAAATGGTCAATTGTTGATTATGATAAAGAGCATGAAGTGGCAGCAGTAGATGAGAATGGCAAGGTGAAAGCTATCACTCCCGGATTAGCTATAGTGACTGCTGAAACAGTTGATGGCGGATACAAGGCAGTTTGTCAAATTTCTGTTGCAGTAGCTCCTGAAATTTCTATCATCTTTGCATGTGATGAAAATGGAGATACGGTTGAAGAATTTAATGATAAAAAAGAAGTATTTATCAATGTTACAAATCTGGTAAAGTCTTTAGGAATTAATGAGCCAACATTATATCATGTTAAAGTTGAAGAAAAGAGCAGTGCCCCCGAATTAGGAGAAGGAACTATAGAAATTGACGATGATACGGTGGATAGCAACAATATTTTAAAGATTATTAAAGATGAAGATGGTAATTTGGTTAATGTACTATTTAATCTTTATGATGCAACAGGATTCACTGAAACAGATAATTACAGCAAAGAGTACTTTGTTTCAATGAGTCAAGATTTAAATTATCCAAAGGATGATGAGAAAACCCTAAAAACAAACTTTAAAATTGGCAAAGCTGTTCCAACTGTACCGGAAGAAAATGTTGATGTTGAGTTGGATATCATTAACGGGCCAAGAAGAGATGGATATGTTGAAGGTATAGTATTCCTTCTGTGCAGAGAGCTTGACCTGTCGGCAAGTGAAACAACATGGCAGCATTACTATGAAGGTGACTCATCAGAGTTACCCTATATTGACCCTGAATATCCAAGTAAAAAAATGCCTATTGATTTAGAAGAATTCCTTAATAATTTTTCAGATGAAGCCAAGATGAAAGGTGTTACTGATGAGAACGGTACGGTTCAGTGGAGAAAGCCTAAAGAGACTTTGAAATTGGGAGGCTATATGCTTCTTGAAGTAACTCCGGAAGGATACATAGATAACCTGAATCTTGGTGACCCTACATCTGAAGACGGAGGATTGCTGAAAGAAGTTCATTTGGTAAGAGAGGGATTTATTAGTCGTCAGGTTATTAACACATACATTGGCAGTGATGAAGGTAAAGAATCTGATGAGGAAGAAGGTAGCGATGATTCTGAAGGTGCAGATGACTCTGAAGGCAGTGATGATTTCGATGACACAGATGACTCTGATGGTTTGGATAACGTAGATGATTCCGATGATTCTGAAAATGCAGACGATTCTGACGGTCCCGATAGTTCTGATAATTCCGATCATTCGGGTGGTTCGGGCAGCTCCGGCAGTTCAGAAGATAAAAAGGATAAGCCTGCAACCGCAAGTGGACAGTCCGATTTAGAAGAATTGGTATTTAAAAAATTAGAAGGACACTGGGCCGGAAAGCATATTGTTGAATTAAAAAGCAATATCCAGATAGATGAGACTCTGATAAATACTCTTGATAACGATGCAATGGGCGTAGATGTAAAAGGGTTGATAAAGCTAGTCAAAAAATTTGATTTTACTGATTACAAAGAATTTACCATTCAAGATGACACTGCATTGACAAGAGAAGAAATGATTGTGTTGGCGATGACTGTTTTCGAATTTGAGCCAATAACCAACCCCATATTAGATTTCCTGGATAGTGACAAGGTCAGTGAAAACGCGAAAGGCTATATAGCTAAAGCGAGTGAACTTGGTATTATAACAGGGTATAAAGGCAATATGATTAGACCAAAGCAAAAGATTAGTAAAGCAGAAATATATACCATTGTTGCAAGGTGCTTGAATATCAAGTGAGATAACTATAAAAAAGATGACTTCTAGTTGAAGGTCATCTTTTTTATAGTTACACAAACTTTTCTATCGACTTATCATTACACATATTGTGAATTAAGTATATTATTACAGTATTTTTTCACTAAGCATTTTAAAGATGTGCTGAAATATAAGGC
>JBFWMP010000014.1:0-33213 GCA_050251575.1 Clostridia bacterium | reverse complement strand
AAGAATCCTGTTTGCCCTCTGGATAACGGCTTCTAAGATTCATGCGAAGCTAACGCTTCACCTGAACCTAAGAATCCTGTTTATATTTCGACTACAATTGGTAGTATCATTGGATTTCTTTTTATATTACTATATAGATATTCCTTTAGCACATTCTTTACGATATATTTCATCGTCCCCCAGTCTTTCCCTTCATACTGCAAAAGAGCGTTGTATGCAATTTTTCGCATTTGCTCAATTAACTGTTCAGACTCTCTTACATATACAAATCCTCTGGAGATAATGTCAGGTTCGGAGATTAGAGTCCCGCCTTCCTTTTCAATGGTTACTACAACAATGACCAATCCATCCTGTGATAAGAGTTTCCTATCTCTCAGTACAATAGTTCCTACATCCCCTATGCCGAGACCATCTATAAGAATCTTTCCTGAAGGCACACTGCCGGTCATCTTCGCACTTAAGTCATCCAATTCCAATACTTTTCCGATACCCATGATGAAAATGTTTTCTTCCGGCACACCTGCCTTCTGGGCAAGGAGCGCATGTTGTTTTAAGTGTCTATACTCTCCATGCACCGGCATGAAAAATTTTGGTCTTACTAAACTTTGCATCAGTTTTAGTTCTTCTTGACAGGCATGCCCTGAAACATGTATATCCGCAAGTGCCTTATAGATTACATTAGCACCTTTTTGAAATAACTGATTAATAACTCTTGAAACTGTTTTTTCATTGCCGGGTATAGGTGTTGCTGATATCACTACTAAGTCACCGGGAATAATTTCCACTTGTCTATGGGTTGACGCTGCCATTCTAGTTAACGCAGACATGGTTTCTCCTTGACTCCCTGTCGTAATAATCATTAGTTTCTCAGGCCGATATCTGCTAATCTCGTTAACATCAATCATTGTCCCTTCGGGTGCATTTAAATAACCTAATTTCAGTGCCACCCCTACTACATTAACCATGCTCCTTCCGCAGATTGCCACTTTTCGCTCATATTTTACTGCTGCATCAATGACCTGCTGTACTCTATGAATATTGGATGCAAAAGTTGCGACAATGATTCGGCCTTCTGCACCGGCAAATATTCCATCAAAGGCTTTGCCTACTGTCTTCTCAGACATGGTATATCCTTCACGCTCTACATTTGTACTATCAGACATCAAGAGCAGCACCCCCTGCTTGCCCAGTTCAGCAAATCGTGCCAAATCTATAGGTTTCCCTTGTATAGGCGTATAATCTATTTTAAAATCGGACGTATGCACTACAATCCCTACCGGGGTATGTATCGCCAGTGCTACAGCATCTGCGATACTATGACAAGAATTAATAAATTCAATATTAAATACCCCTAATTGAATTGTTTGCCCTTGTTCAACCGTTTGTAGGGTAGTCTCTGAACGCATACGGTGTTCTTCCAGTTTGTTTTCCAGTAACCCAAGTGTAAGCTTTGTTCCGAATACCGGAACATTCATCTCTTTCAAGACATAAGGAATCGCTCCAATATGATCTTCATGTCCGTGGGTTAAAATGATTCCTTTTATCCTCTCTTTCTTATCTTTTAAATAGGTGACATCAGGGATCACTAGATCAATTCCCATCATTTCATCTTCCGGAAAGGCTATTCCACAATCAACTATAATGATATCCTCATCATATTCAAACACAGTAATATTCTTGCCTACTTCTCCTAAACCGCCTAGTGGTATTACTCTTAGTTTCTTTTTCTTTTTTGCCATTACAATTACAATCCTCCAAATAATTTATTTTTTTAAAGTTTTATCAAAAACAGCATTATTAATTCAAATATATAGTCAGTACCCTCATACTATAATTTCTCACCATTTTTCAGTCTCTCAATAAAAGCATTTAAATCACTTTTCTTCACACGCCAATGACGACCGATCTTAAATGCCGGCATCTTACCTTCCTGCACCAATTTATATGTAGTCATTTCACTCAACTGCAAATATTCTGCTACCTGACTTACCGTTAAAATTTCTTTGTCTATAATAGTATTATCCATTTATTTTTCCTCCTGTTTAATGAAATTTGACTTTTCATAACAAAGTTTTGCTTTCTTTGAACAACAGCTTTTAAATGTAGATAATATTGTGCAACTTATATAATACTTATAAATCTATCTAATTGTAACCTATCATCATGATTTTAGTCAAGTTTATTATAACTATCTATATCTTATTATAAATAGTTATAACCAATTATTCAATTCCATATACTTTTCATGTATCTTATAATGGACTGGCATAACTAAAAAAGAATCCACGTCTTTTTGGATTCTTATTTTTGATTTCTAAATTATTGATAGTAGATTAATATCATTTAAGCATACTCTTTAATTCTTCTTCACCGATAATCTGAACACCTAATTCTTGCGCTTTAGTTAGCTTACTTCCAGCATCTTCTCCAGTAAGGACATAAGATGTCTTCTTAGATACACTCCCTGAGACCTTTCCCCCATGCATCTGAATTAATTCTGTGGCTTCATCCCTTGTCATAGATGGTAATGTTCCTGTCAACACAAATGTTTTACCTGAAAAACGATTATCTTGCTTATTCTCTGATGCTTTTGATTTCATATTAACTCCTGCTTGTTCAAGTTTTGAAATCAGCAAGCGAGTTTCATTCTTTGCAAAAGATTCAATAATATCCTGAACCATAGTGTTCCCAAAATCAGGCAATCCTATTAACTGTTCGTATGTTGCATTGACAAGGGATTGTATATCAGGAAAATTAGCAGCTAATACCCTTGCAGATTGTTTACCAACATTTCTGATTCCAAAACCAGAGATAAGTCGGTCGATATCGTTATTCTTTGAGTTTTCAATAGCTTTAAGCAAATTGTCAATTGACTTTTCTTTTCCCACAATTCCTTTGTCTATAAGTTCTTCACGATAGTTCTTAAGAAAATAAATATCCGCAAAATCTTTAATATATCCTTCTGTCATTAATGACTCAACCGAACTTGGTCCAAGTCCTTCTATATTCATAACGTCTTTAGACGCAAAATATATAACACGCTTAACAGCTTGAGCTAAGCAATCCGAACCCGTACAACGAATATCAACTCCATTTTCCTCTCTTAGTGCCGGAGCATCACATATAGGACATTTATTAGGAATAACGTATCTTTCTGCTGTTGCAGGACGTTTTTCCGGTATGCTTCTTAACACTTCCGGTATAATATCGCCTGCTTTTTGTATAACAACTGTATCGCCAATTTGAATGTCTTTTGAATCGATATAATCCTGATTATGTAAGGTTGCTTTTGAAACGGTCGTTCCTGCTAACTTCACAGGTTTTAAAATTGCTAAAGGGGTTAGCCTTCCGGTGCGACCAACCTGAATTTGAATGTGGTCTACAATGGTTTCTTTCTGTTCCGGTGGATATTTATAAGCAACAGCCCATCTGGGAACTTTACTTGTTATACCTAGCCTTTTTCGATCTTCTAAATTATCTACCTTTATCACTGCACCATCTATTCCAAATGGCAAACTCCATCTGCTTTCTCCAATCCTAGATACACACTCCCAAACTGCATCGGCTGTTTTACAAACATCATATTCCGGACTAACAGGAAAGCCTTGCGATGAAAGCCAGTTAAGCGAATCAGAATGAGAAACAAATTCTTTTCCCTGACAAATCTCAAGGTTGAATACAAAGATGTCAAGATTTCTGTCTCTAACGATATTTGAGTCTAATTGTCTTAGCGTTCCAGATGCCAAATTACGAGCAGTTTTGTATGTCTTTCCACCTATCTCTTCCTGCCTCTGATTAGCTTTTTCGAAAGCCTCATTCGACATATAAACCTCTCCACGTACTTCTAAATATGGCAATTGGCTTGGAATAGCTTCAGGAATAGAAGTAATCACTAATAAGTTCTCATATACCGACTCTCCTATCTCTCCATTCCCTCTGGTTATCCCTTCTACAAATCTACCATCAATATAACGCAATACCACGGAAAGTCCGTCAATCTTTTTCTCAATAACAAAAGTTGGATTTCCTAATTCCTCAATCATTTTATTTACAAAATTATATACTTCTTCTTTTGAAAATACATCTTGAAGACTAATAACCGGAACATCATGTTGTACTTTTCTCAGCTCACGTTTAGCAGTCCCACCTACCTTTTGAGTAGGTGAATTTTTAACAATTAATTCAGGGTGCTCTTTTTCAAGTTTTCTTAAATTCAAAGAAAGTTGGTCATACTCATAATCTGAAATCTCAGGATCGTCTAGATTGTAATATTTATTGTTATGATACTCAATTTTTTTTCTTAATGTCTCAATCATTTTACTTGCTGTTTCTGCACTCATGTGTATCTTCCTCCAAAAATGTTACAGTAATCTAGCTATAGTATAACGATATCTATGCTTTTTATCAATGTTACAAAATAAAAAGACCGAAAAATTTTTAGCCTCTAATAGTTAAGCAAATCCAAGGTAGTATCAGCAGGATTAGCTGTTGTACCCTCTATATTAATGTATGATCCCGGAACGGTTCCAACAATGATTGTTTCTGCTACAGGAATAGTAGTAATAACCTCTGAATTTACCCTTGTCAGGGGTAGCAAAACAACTATCTTGCTATTGACCTCAAGGAATATTTCATGCTTTGTCTGGTTAATCCCTGCTGCATGAAAGCTGCTTTTAAAATCTGTCTGAGCAGTTCCAACGGGCATAAGCCTTACTGGTATCCTTGGTCCCCATCCTGAAATCAGAGGATTGTCAATTATATTGCCTAATGGCACCTCAATTTGTGTTGTATCAATGATAGCAATCTTTTGCTGTATGCTCATGGAAATTGCAGATTTTAATTGATTCATCTTTATGATATTTGCCTGCAGAGCAGTAATCTGCCCATCATTATTCTTTTGGAAAGAAATCAAATCCACATACTGCAAATTGTCTTCTGTGATTTTTTCATTGACAGCTTCGTTAATTACCCTTGTTGCAATATATTTAGCTCTTGCCTCTGCAACGGATAGAATAGTAGGAACAATTCTTTGATTAAATAATGAAATCGAATATAGCGACAACATTAAAATCACAGCAATTAGCAAATACCTGTTATAATTTCTATTTCTCTTTTTCCTATACCCATACCGCAGAAACAACCCCCTGCGTGTCCACAATCCCATGCTCATCACCTCTCTATTATCATATGATAATATGATTAACATGTTCATCGTAAAGATTAATTATTTTCTCAATTATCAATAATATTTATAATTCATTTCATTATGCTCCAAAGTTGTAAACTGTGTTTTTTATATACGCCTCTCCACTATATTCATATTCACAGGATATCTTTTATAGAATCTAAGAAGAAAATTGAAAAAAATAATATGCATGATATTATCATACCAGCATACAATATAAACAGGATTCTTAGGTTCAGGTGAAGCGCAGCTGCACATGAATCTTAGAATCCGTTATCCAGAGGGCAAACAGGATTCTTAGGTTCAGGTGAAGCGCAGCTGCACATGAATCTTAGAAGCCGTTATCCAAGGAATTAATCGTGCTTACTCCCGCTTACACAAGCGGGAGTAAGCACGATTAGTCATCGGCTAGAATAGATCAAAAGGAGGACTCAAAATGTTTAACAATCATATTCAACAAACACAAAGCAATATACAAACGTCCTATATTATAAAATCAACAATAAACTTGGAAAAATACGTATCAAAAAAAAGTGATGGAAATTATTATCTTTCCACCCTAACTAAGGTACAGCCATTCAGCAGCAAGCAAGAGGCTCAAAGAGTTGCAGAAATATTAAATGGCAATAATGAACAGGTTGAGATATTGGAAATACAGAACCGTACAATGTGGTAAAAGGCAAGACTACCCTTCTTTTTTTGAGGGATAGTCCTTATAAGGAACTCTGTTTATGGTGGGAGATGCAGGACTCGAACCTGTAACTTCTTCCATGTGACGGAAGCACTCTGCCAGTTGAGTTAATCCCCCATGTTGTATTAAGGAAATTATAACACCATTTGTTACTTTCTTCAACATTATATAAAAGCTTTCCCGGGATTCAAACAGCAAACAGAGGGACAGGTACTGTGTTTGCATGCCCGCAGAAATAGGATACTAAAATAATTTTCCGAACAATGAGATTGTAGTGTCCTGACCTTATTTAAATAAAGAAAATAACCAATATCAGAAAAGCTTTTTTAGGCTCTTCCCTCAGCATGGATATACGTATTCAAGACCTGTTGGGCATAGTAAATTGTTCTCGTTAAACGAATACCTTTAATGATAGTTATGATTATCCCAATACAATAAGCTCAAAAACATATTTACAAGTTTTACTTGCTCCATTAAGTCTTCTTGAAGCACAACTCCAAAACAGTGTCCTTTTATGCCTCTAGATTCTAATGTCCACAAAAATGCTTTTAATTTTGGGAATACTTCAACCTGCTGCTGCATAAAGAAAAGCAAATCACTGATTTTTTTGTATTCTAAAGTATTATCCTTTTTGGCTAGCTCATATTCATCTAGATTCTTTAATAATTTAAGGGGTTGAGCAATTTTAAAGCGATATTCATTTTGAAACATCACATCTTTATACTGTGAAATGTAATTATCATAACTTTCACAAAAAATTCTAAACATTGTATCTCTCCTTAAAGAAAGGTAGCTTTTCAATGAAGGTACTCCGCTTAGATTTATAAAGATCTTTGCGTTGCAGCACCTCATCAATAATTTGTAAAATAAGTTTTATATCACTTTGCTTAATAAGTAAGTCTATATCTTCAATATCTTTGGGCTCCATTCGTATAATTTTACTGACTAATATATCTTCCCTAGATAAAATAAATATTTGTAAGTATTCGAATTGCTCCAACTTAATCGCTCTATCTCTAAATAAAGGCGAGAGAATAGTACTTTCATATTCTAGTATATCAAAATCACCTAAATATCTAAATATTTTTCCCAGTTTTGCTGAATAATCAAGATCAATAAAATCAAAATCTCTAGTTGCTCTGTCTGTATACTTTCCTAGAATACATGCGGAGCCACCTAAAAAATAGATTGGAAAAGATTCTACTCCTAACACAATCGCTATCTTCTCCATATTCTTCAGTTCTTCTATCATCATGTCATAGTTATGCATCTTCGTCAGCCTCATCATTCTTAATATTGAAAGACATTCCCTACTCAGATTTTACACTTATACAGTGATTATAGCATAACGAATAATACTTATAAAGACCAGAACTTCTCCTCTACATTTTGATACAGCATCAAGGCAGTAGATCGGTTTTACTCATGTGAATCTATAGAAAACGGGGTTTTTGAAATTCCCCTCAAAAACCCCGTTTTCCTACATGGTTACTGGCTTAAATAGACTTGCACCTATATTAACTATACAATTGGCGTCCCTAGCAGGAATTGAACCCGCACCAACAGAACCGGAATCTGCCGCACTATCCATTATGCTATAGAGACATATCTATTTTACTATCCTCATATTATACACACTTTTACAGCAAAAGTAAATGTTAAAACCTATCTTCTCTTTTGGCTATTTAATAAAACTTTCAATAGTATAATGAGTATGACGTAAATAATTATGACTGCCGCCAGCGTTAGCACTCTTTCTGTGATACTGCCATCCGCCAGCAATACCGGCCCCATACCAAAAAAAGTAACAAGCAATAAGCTAGCAATTATTGCGATATATGCAGTTATTCTCAATACTACTTCACCACCTGTTTTTTATTATTATACCTTACTCTTACTCGGATTATAATAATGTCTTCGACATACAGGACGATATTTATCATTCCCACCAAGCTCTATCTGTCTTCCCTCATATACGCCATTCCCTTTGACATCTATTCTAAGATTCATGGTTGCTTTTCTGTTACAATACCAGCATACTGTCTTCAATTCTTCAATTTTATCGGCATAAATCAATAGGTATTTACTTCCTTCGAATAAATTATTTCTAAAATCATTTTTTAAACCATATACAATTACTGGAATATCATATTCATCTACTAATACCGTCAGACACATCACTTCATCCTTGATCAAAAACTGTCCTTCATCTATTAGAATACAGTAAGGTCTTTCCTTTTCTAACAGTTCATTAATATTAAATAGTTGATACGTCGGCATCGCATCCCTTTCCAAGCCCATTCTTGTAGTAATCTTATTATTTCCATTTCCATGTGCTTGATCTACAGTCGGAGTAAATACCCATACCTTTTTCCCCTGTTCTTCATAGTTATGCGCTACTTTTAATAGTTCAAGAGATTTCCCAGAATTCATCGTCGCATATCGAAAAAATAATTGTGCCATAGTATTCCTCCTACAATTAATATTATATATTATGTACTATTGAAAAGATGAAAAATATTTCTCTAAACTTATCAGCTTATTGTGTTTTTGTAATACTTTCATATTCTTTTTTATTAAATAATATCTCGTTTTCAACTACCATCCTACCTTGTTTTGATAAATCTATCTCATAGTTCATATATTTTATTCTTGTTTTAGCATTATACAGCAACCGAACCACCGGTCTCATCAAATCCTCTATATTATTTTTCACTACAATGGCGACCGTTCCATTATTTAACAGAACGATACTGCCAACAGGATATAATGGAATATGTTTCAAAAACTCTTTAACGAATTGTTCATTAAAATAGATCTTTGTATTATTCTGCAAATAGCGAATGGCTTTCGAAGTGTTTAAGAATATATCTTTTCTTTTTGTATTTACATTATCAAACGCATTACAAATACTGGCTATTTTAACACACTCATGGACCTTATCTTCTTTTATCTTCAAATATCCAGTTCCGTCTTCCTTCTCATGGTGCATTAAAACAATCATTTTTGCTATTGGACTTATTGTTATTTCTGTTTCCAACGCTTTATATCCATAATGAATATGTTTCTTAATTTCCTCGATTTCTCTATTTGTAGGTTTCTCCTTTATTAATATTTCTTTTGGTATTATAATTTTTCCGATATCATGCAATAAACATCCTAATGCTAAACTTTTAAGTTTATCAGTGGCAATACCCATTTTTTGCGCTAGATATAACGATAGAATGCAAACATTAATACTATGCGTAAAAATGAACTCATCTTTAATGCGAATATCAGATATATTTATTAGATTACCTTGGTTATCTAGAATCTCATCAATAATTTTTTTACCAATATCCTGTATATTAAAAATATTAATTTCCTGTCTTTTATAAAATCTATCTACCTCATCCTTTATGACAACTTTGGCTTGTACTTCTGTTGATTCAGAAATCATGCTGCTTATTTCTATTCCTTCAGAAATTTCATCTTCAATATAAACAGTAGTTACTCCTGCCTCAAACAATTTATTAAGATAACTAGACTTTATGTGTATTCCTTTACTAAGCAATATACGTCCACTTTCATCAATGATTGCCTGAGCCAGCACTTCTTCACCGGTAATTTCCGATATGTGAATTCTTCTCATCGCATATTCTCCTATGTAATATAAAAACTTATCCCAATAGCAAGTCAAACATTTTTTGATAAATATAAAATCCCCCCATAAGAATCTTTAAATTCCCATAGGGGTCTTTGAAATTATAAACTTAGTATAACATTTTTATAACTAAAACTCAATATTCTCTCCATTTTTATATCATGAACACCACTAATACCACTATTCATCGTCCTCTTCCGGCATATCCCAATTATGGTAAACTTCCTGTACATCATCATTGTCCTCAAGCAACTCAATCAATTTATTCATCTTTTTGATATCATCTTCACTTTCTAATGTTGCCATAGTTTGAGGAACCATATCTATGCTTGCAGATGCAAAATTATATCCTTTTTCTTCCAGTGTGTCACGGACATTGTGGAAGTCATCGGGCGCTGTACTAATCTCATAATAGCCTTCTTCTGAAGACATATCTGCCGCTCCTGCTTCCAGTGCTTCCATCATCAACTCATCTTCATCAACATTATTTGCTTTTTCAATAATGATAACACCTTTCTTGTCAAACATGAACGACACACATCCAGATGTACCAAGATTTCCACCGTACTTATCAAATAAATGTCTCATTTCTCCCGCAGTTCTGTTTTTATTATCCGTCGTAGTCTCTACGATAACTGCGATACCACAAGGTCCATAACCTTCATAAGCATTTTCCTCGTAATTGGCTCCTCCTAATTCCCCTGAAGCCTTTTTTATACTTCTATCTATTGTATCATTAGGCATATTGTTTGCTTTTGCCTTCGTGATAACATCTTTAAGCTTTGAATTTATTGATGGGTCTGGACCTCCTTCTTTTACTGCGATAGCAAGTTCTCTCCCAATCTTTGTAAATATCTTGCCTCTCTGTGAATCTGATTTTTCTTTTCTATGCTTTATATTAGACCACTTTGAATGTCCTGACATATCATCATCCTCCTTCTCAATCTTGCATTGTATATTTTAACATATATAAACTTCAAAGTGCAAGGAAAAAAGTGATGAATAACATGCTTACAAAAGCATCAATCCGGCAATAATTGCATTTAATATCATATCGCTATTAAATATGCCTTGCGTTCTTATTGGTGTCTTACTATAGACATAATCACTTTTACTAATTCTTCCAAATGAGAAGAGTCCAAAGCCATATTGACTATCTCTTCCTAAGTCCCCCAAATCTTCAGAATAAATATGGAGAAGAAGCCTGATTTCATCTGGTGTCAGCTTTCTTTTATACCTTGATAAACCTTTAGCTTGAAGCAGCGCCACTGCACCGGTAATCATCGGTGTTGCCATGGATGTACCGCTTAAAGTAGCGTAGCTGTTGTCTGTATAGCAGGAATAAATATCTTTTCCGGCAGCAGCAATTTCTGCTTCTGTGCCAACAGAACTAAAATCTGTTCTGTTTTTTTTAACATCAACTGCTGTAACAGCAATCGTTTCTTTAAAGCGAGCAGGATATCCGATAGTATTTCCATCTCCCTCTTTACTGATCCCTTCATTTCCGGCAGCACATACCAGACTGATTCCACTTCGGCTGATTTCCGAAATTAAGCTTTGATATTCTTTTGTAATGGATTGGGAAGAAAAAGACATATTAATAACATCAACATTTCTCTCTGCCATCCATTCAATACTGTTGCGGATTGCATCAAAATCTGCAGAACCGTCTTTATCAAAAGCTTTCGCAATATACAAATCTGCTTCAGGCGCAACCCCTATGATACCTACATCATTATGTTCAGCAGCTATAATCCCAGCAACATGAGTGCCATGCCCATTGTCATCCATTGCATTTCTTCTATCCGAAGATGTAAAGTTAACATATTCTTTAATTCTTCCACCTAGGTCTTCGTGTTTTAGATCTGCTCCCGTATCAACAACACCTACCTTGATTCCTTTTCCTCTTGTTTCTCCCCATTCTAATGGTGCTCCGATCATTTCTACACCATAATCAATAACCTCTTTCTTTTGAGATTTTCTCACGTCCAATATTTTGTAATCACTTATTTTGACTCTCACATTCAACCCTCCATTTCTGACTACTTAATATGTTAACGGCAAAAAAAACTTTTACACGCAACAAAAGAGCCTGCTATATAATATGCATGTTGTGATTATAGTGACAATACATATTGCAAACAGATTCAGGGGAGTGAGACTATTCCTGCAACTTGTCAGTTAAATACTATAGATAAATTAATTTATTGATGGTATAATGTCCATCGTGCTTATATTATGTGATTGCTGTTTAAGAGCTTACTTATGAATAGGTTTTTGCCTATATAAAGTCTTTTTTGCAATATGTTCCGCTTTCAGTTTTGGGCGCACTTACTTTTCCGGATATCTTCTACTCCACCGGCAACTATAAAACTGCCCTTTGCGGCACTATTATTGCTTTATTCTTAGCCTATAAAGAAAAAAATCGCCCCCTCATTTGCTCCTTGATAGGTAAACTAACTTAACCTATAAGCGGAAGTAAGTATCCATATCCTTTTTGTTCCATATGCTCCTTAGGTATAAATAGAAGAGACGCACTATTGATACAATATCTTAGCCCACCTGTTTCCACTGGACCATCATTAAAAACGTGACCTAAATGTGCATTACCTTTTTTACTTCGCACCTCCACCCTTTTCATGCCAAGAGTATTATCAGTCAATTTACTAATCAAGTCATCGTCAATTGGCTTAGAAAAGCTGGGCCATCCGCAACCTGACTCAAACTTATCACTTGAAAGAAATAAAGGCTCACCCGTTGTTATATCAACATATATACCCACTTGAAAATTATCATAGTATTCATTTCTAAAAGGTCTTTCTGTCGCACTATTCTGAGTAACATTGTACTGTATTTCGGTAAGACTATCTTTAAGCACTTCTTTGGGCAGAGGCTTATATTTCACACTACAATCCTTCGCAAGCTTTGCTTTTTGAAACTTATCTGAACCAATATGACAGTAACCGTTTGGATTCTTATCCAGATATTTCTGATGATACTCTTCAGCAATATAATAATTTTGAAGTTGCGAAACCTCAATTGCAATAGATTTATCATGCTTTTCCTGAAGCTGCCGAATTGAGTCCAGGATAATTTCTTTATCATTAGCATCTACATAATAAATTCCAGTACGATACTGTGAACCTATATCACCACCTTGACGATTGATTGATGTGGGATTGATTACATCATAGTACAGGTCTAGTATAAATTCCAAACTGATTTGCTGTGGATTATATAGCACCCGTACTGTTTCTGCATGACCTGTCTTATTATGACAGACATCTTGATATGTAGGGTTATCTGTATTTCCATTTGCATAGCCTACATCAGTTTCAACAATTCCATTGATTAGGGACAGATACTTTTCGGTTCCCCAAAAACAGCCACCGGCAAGGTATATTTCTTTTAATCCTTCTGTTTTATTCTGATTCAAGCCAAACACCTCTTTTCTCAATATTTACCCATGACTTCCTTTATTAAACTTAATCTACAAATCCACATAAAAAAGCCACCCTCATTCTCTTAGAGTGGCATGGATATCATCGAATCACAGAAAACTCTTCAATTGCCGAATATTATTTTCCTCAAATCTCAGCAACTTTTCCATAATACCTATGATGTCACGTTCTGCCTCCTGATATCTTCTGATATTCTTAATTGCATCTATTACACCCATATTGCTTCCGATTATTAGCATTTCAGAAATATGAGAAGATGTTTTGTCGGTCAGAGTCTGCATGTTAATCATCAGATAGGTTCTTATCTTTTCAAGTGTGCTAATCCCTTTTTCATCATAACCGTTTTTGTTTAGCAATGACTTGGCAGCAGTATGGATTTCTCGGTACTCATTCAACTGAGACTGTAAATATTTTTTAAATTCAACATCCTCGACAATACCAATCAAATGTTCTATTGTACCTACACCCATTTGAGAATTCTGATAAATAAAGTTTAAAAGTTCGGCATTCCCATTCACTCCATATCACCTCTTTTGAAATAATATGTCCAAATGTGAACTTAAGTATTCTAAAAAAGATATTCATACTAGAGATAGTATCATGGTGAGACAGTCTCCAAATAAAATGCTTATTAATAAATATCTCCATGCCCGCCTGTATGATACGATTACGTTTCTACATTTCCATTGACATGATTTTATGACTATCTATGTCATACTCTATCATTTCATTGATTTTTTAAAAATTTTATTATTCTTAACCATGTCAATTTAGTATTTTCAAAATCTTTATAATGTTCTTCTACATGCGTATGATAAAATTCAAGCTCATTCAATATATTTTTAAATTCATGATTCCCAAAATAGTCGCAAATCTTTGGAATTACATTTAATAAATTTTCTTTTATTTTTATAACTTCCGTTTCATAATTATCTCTTTCAGTGATATATAGCAAGAGCGGCTTGTACCTAATCCAACCGATTGTGGCTTTTAAAAACCTTTTAGTAATTACACCTGAATCAGCCCTCATAGCTTTTAATTTATTAGGAAGCACTCCAAGAAGCAAATGCTCATAAGTTGAGAACCCATCATGAAATGTATAGCAAGGAATCTTCCTTATATCACATTCATTTATGCAAGTGCTTAAGAAAGTGTCTTCTCCTCTTGCTCCCGGTGGATTATAAAATGGAAATAATTTGTCGAGATTCTTAAGATTAAAGCCTAGATTAGCACCCGAAATAAATTTCATTCCATTTATTCTTTTAACATTTTCAGTAATTTCACTGCTAATTATATCAAGGTCAGCATACGTAACTCCACCATCATTCATTTTTTCTTTTACTGAAGCCCAGTTAATAATATCATTGCTTATAGACTCTATAAAAATTCTAAACTCATCTTCAGAAAGCTTATCGTTAAAATCCAAATGTGGTATGGGAGAAATATACCCGCAATGATGTCCATGTGTCATATCAGCATATTTAATGTTGTTAATATGTGTTGATAAAATCTCTTGACCTTTCCAAACAATGCTATCATTAATTTTTATAGTTGCTATTGGATATTCATCATCATCAAGAAAAATAAGATAATCCATTTTATTTTTTAATGCAAAATACAAAACCGCATTTCTTTTCATAGCATAGCCTTCACCAAATATCAGCTTAGCCTCTTTTAAACTAACAACTTTCTTCTCTACCAGATATTGTACCTCGTTTATTATTGAAGAATTCCCTAAATAATAAGCCGAGTCCACCACATCCAATATTTCTTCATCCGTAATCTGGTAATCACTGACTTTTGTACTTTTATACTTCAAATCGTAAGCAACAAACAGGTGGAGTGCAACCTTTTTATTGTCTACAAGTCCAGATTCATTCCAGTTATCAACATATGTTTTTACTACATTTTTAAAATTCTTGCGCCCTGTTACAAAACCAACGCCTACGTTTATCTTCTTTTTTTCTATTTTCATATGATTTTATCCACTTCCCATTTTATTAAATTGGGATTGGTATCCATAATTGAATCATATTGCTCCCTAATGCCATATATAGCATCAGGATCTAAAAGATGGTACCTACTATACTTTTTATCTCTATCCGCCTGTGTTGCCCACCCAAAATGCTTCACTCGAAATTCAGATATAGCCTTCGGAAAAGAGAAAGTATTTATAGGAAATCTTCCGCAATGCTGAGGTGTTTCATTCCATATATAATTAAAATTAGGCTGGTATCTCATAAAAAATGGTCTATATATACTATGCGCATTCCAATATTTATCCTCGCGATAGTGAGTTTCATTCCACATGTCGTATAGCCTAAAGCAATAAAAATCATGATTCTTCTTATTAATAAGTTTTTGTGCATTATCCCAAAAACTATCTTCTAATATTTCATCTGCATCAAGATTTAAAATCCAATCAGGATCTACTTTTATAGTTTCATTCCATTGTTTTTTTCTAAGTTCTACCTCACTTGCAAACATAGATTTCTCATTTTTTATAATGTGTAGAGGTATACCTTGTAATATTTCTTGACAAATTTGAATTGTGTTATCGGTGCTTCCATCATCAATTATAACGGCCTCATCAATATGTGCTTTTAGACTATTCAACGTCCGATTCAAATAACGTCCTTCCTCATTTTTCACTATCATAGAAAGAGTAATTTTATTCCCATGTTCTTTATATTGACGTACAAACGCAAGGTCTGCCTTACAACCTTTCACATACTCTTGCACACCCTCTAAATCTTTCTCTCTATAAATATGGTATGCAGGATAATGAGTATCAACGAAAAGGTCAATGCCAAGCACAGCCGCCCGTATGCAGAAAAATCTGTCTTCACCATGTATGGTTAAGTTTTTAATGGGCTTAAAACTAACACCTTCTACCAATGCAGCTCTGCTAATTAATGTACATGCTCCTAATCCACCTACTTCATATAAGCCAGGGATTCTAAGTTGGTTCAAAAACCTAATTTGTCGTATATCCGCCTCTTTTTCGCCCAATTGCTCACCTAGTTTTTTAGGAACTAAATCATATTCATCAAACAGCCAAACATTTGGCTCCAAAGGTCTATCGTTATGCCACTGACTCCAAAATATTTCAGAGATAATCTCCTTATTTGCAGTCTTTAGATGCTCAATCAAATTAGGGTGCAAAACCAAATCAGAATCCACAAAAAACAGATAATCATAATTATTTTCTATTGCGTAATCAATAATAGAATTTTTGTAATTTGCTACCTTTAACATTAAGGTATCGTCCCAATGATGGGATTCATTATTGCACAGATACGCTCCCTGCTCTTTACCATGATTGATAATAACCTTTGATTCTTCTCTTTCGAACTCAGCTAACAGCTGTCTGGAGTTTTCATCGATATTATCATCAACAAACATATAATCAATAGAAATAGTATGCCTGTTAAGATCTTTTAAAGACTTTAAAAACATCTCCAGTATTTGTGGCTTTTGATATACTGGACTGCCAACTAATATTCTTTTTTTATTCAATGATGTTAACTCCTTCATTAATCCATTTTTAATACTCAATCGTGGTTTAAAATTCCCCCATATGTATCAGAAAGATACTAAGTAAAAATTCAATGTCTTTTTTGTTGTTACTTTTTAGGTTTTTTTACTGAATCTGTTTCAGTTGAAATTGTAGACTGCACAATAACTTTCTCAACTATCTTCTTCTTTTTTTTTAACTTCTTCGGATTTTTATCTCCCATATCGAACACCTCCAATCTCATATTTACACAATGATGTAATAATCCCAACAACATCATCTTTTTACTATAAAAATATAAAAGAGCAGGAAACTCATAATTAATTGAGTTTCCCGCTCTATAACTCCGAATTAATTCATATCGATATCGGAGGCAGGCAGTTGAAAAAACAATATCATTTTTAAATCATATCACATATTGAAAAATATAGCAAAACATGTAATTTCTATGATGACGTTCTTTGAAAGAAGTCTTTCTTACTATTTCACAATATAAGTCCGCCCTCTATTGTCATCCCATTGTCATCTTCTAACTGTCCCTATTCTCTATCTTAATGTTCATAAATCAATCCCAGACGTTTTAAGTCTTTTTCTCCTTCATTTTAAGCTTTTTGGCAAGTTTGGCAGCTTGCTCGTATGAAACCGGTTTTTTAAAATCCATAGTTTTTCCATCAACAACCCAATCTTTAAGCTTTTGACTCTTACTCGGACAGTGTTCATTGCTGCATTTCTCATTTATCAGAATTGATCCGCATTTGCAAAAATCCATAATTGTCACTCCTTTTTCAATATCTTAATTATATTCTTTCCTCTTTTACTACTAATGATATACCTTTTTAAAATTTATTGTAAGAGAAGATAACAGAAATATTAATGATTCCGCGCAATATGAAAATATGCTATACTCATTATATACTTAAAGGAAGAAGATGATTTGAATGAAAAAATGGAAAGATACAGCCAGAACATCTGAGGAAATAGTGAAAAACCATGTAAACGGCAGAAAAGCGGTTATTTCAAAAAATGCATTGGTTATTATAGAAAAAGAGCTTTCCGGTGGACTATTTATGGTTTCCGATAACAACCCAATAAAAGCAGAACGAAGACGCTACAAACTAAAAATGTCGGAAATAATTTTTGAAGACTATAGTATAACGAGAGATATCAATATGCAAATGCTCCTAGCTGATGGATGGGATGCTCAAGACTTACTCAGGCGCAGCTAGAATAAATAGTTGGCTTTCTCTGTCATTCTAGCCTTTCAAGGCTTTCTATCCTAAATAGAAAATTTATGGTATAATTAAAGCATCACGTAACAATGAAAGAAGATACTAATGAAAAGTAATTTTAATGTTTTAGGAATTTCACCTCCCATTTTAAGGGCTATAGAAGAGATGGGTTTCGAAGCACCTACAGAGGTGCAGAGCAAGGCAATCCCTCATATTCTAAATCAGGAAGATCTAATCGTCATGTCTAAAACTGGCAGTGGGAAAACTGCTGTTTTTGGTGTTTCCATGCTGCAAATGACTGACCCTGCAGCAGCAGGACCCCAAGGTCTGATTCTCACACCGACACGTGAACTGGCAGTCCAGGTAGACAGCGATATCAAACAAATGTCAAAGTATGTTCAGCACCGCACAACGGCTGTATATGGGCAGCATAATATCAATGTTGAAATCCAGACCCTTAATAAGGGAGTTTCTATTGTTACCGGAACACCCGGTCGGATATATGATCACATTCGTCACGGGAATCTGATAACCAAGCATATCCGCTTTTTGGTACTTGATGAAGCGGATAGAATGCTGGACATGGGCTTTATTGATCAGGTGGTAAGAATTATCAAAACCCTCCCCAAAGATAGGTTAACTCTCATTTTTTCAGCAACCATACCTGTTGAGATCCGCAAAATATGCAGGGAATATATGAAACAACCAGTAACTATTGAGATTGAATCACCGACCAAGACAGTGGATACCATCCAACAAGCTTACTACCGTGTAGATGAAAAAGAAAAGCGTATGCAATTGAACCGCCTGCTTCTGGTTGAACAGCCAAAAAGCTGTATAATTTTCTGCAACACACGAGTCGCTGTTGATCAGGTTCAAAACTTTTTATATCGAAAAGGATATGCTTGTCAAGCGTTGCACGGAGATATTCCCCAGACAAGGCGTCTGAAGACCATACAGCAGTTCAAGCAGGGAGAGTTTCATCTGCTGGTAGCTACAGACGTTGCCGCCCGTGGTATTCACATCGACAATTTACCTCTAGTAATCAACTATGATGTACCTGTCGAGAATGATAGCTATGTGCATAGAATTGGGCGTACCGGCAGAGCCGGGAACGGAGGCCTCGCCATCAGTTTGGTTACAGGCAACGACATCATGAGCCTCTATGCGATAGAAGAACATATCGGAGCATTGATTACTGAAGCAGAACTACCTTCGGAAGTTATTTTCAATGAGCGCAGGGCTGAAGCTGAAAAATGGATACGGGAGAACTCACACACGAACAAGTCACCTCAGACTGCTTCGGAGCCGAACACAAAAGACGTTCAAAAGAGGCCTTCACACACACAAGTTCCTCAGTATCATAAAAGGCAAAGAAATCTGCCTGCTAACACTACCACGGATCATCAAACAGCCAAAACAATCCGCACAGAGCATCCTGTTGAGCAGGCAAAACCGATTCATACAATCGCCAAACCCATGATGTCCCATTCCACAGGCACCGATGTGGCCCGCACCAAACTCAGTACAGAAATTATGAAGAATCAAGATTCTACAGCTAAGAAATCATTTCTTCAGCGTCTGCTGCAGCGTATATTACGTAAGTAGGATTTTATTAATCCTACTTTTTCTTCATGCCAATTATTACCGCTAAATCTACAGTTATAGAAGATATGTTTTTTTCAAATATATCATTTAATCTTTCAATACTTTTTCCCCATGTTAATGGTGTCATTTTAATCAAAAATGGTAAAAGTTCTTCATCAACACCAAATTCATAGTTGATATTTTGAATATCTGCAACATCTAACCTTTGTCCAAAGTAGTTGATTACTTCACTATTAGAATAATTAAAGGTTTCCATATCATTATAAAATGTTTCACGTAATTCTTTAAGATACTGTGTCCCTGGGACCACTTTTATAACACTCCCTTTGTCACTTAATATCCTATCAAACTCACCATAATTAGCTGGAGAAAGTATATTTAAAACAACATCAAAACTCCTGTTTTGAAAAGGCAGTCTTGCCAAATCTGCTACGCACCAAATAATATCAGCGTTGTTGCTTGCAGCGAGGTTAATGCTATCTTTTGAAATATCTACCCCCACGAAAGTGTCATTTGGATTTCCTTTAATCTTTTTAGAAATATCATAAATGTGTGACCCTTCACCACATCCTGCGTCTAAAATAGTCATTTCTTTTTCTAAAACCGAATTTTGATATCCTGTGAGTATCTTCGTTAATATATCAATCAATGGATTATAGAAACCAGCTGCACAAACCTTATGTCTTGCTTCAAATAATTCTTTAGAATATACAGGAACATTGCTTGATGTTAACAAATTCAAGTAGCCTTTCTTAGATAAATCGAAGCTGTGCTTAGAATTACAAGTCAAACTATTCAATTCGTTCATAAACATTGGCTCACTGCACACAGGGCATTTTAAAAGTCTCTGATTTTTCTTTATCAATTCTCTGGCTTTATCCTTTTTCTTAATACTCTTTATAGACATATCTCAAATTCACCTCATATTGATTATTTGCATTATCCCAACTACCTGTAGTATTAAGTATATTATCAAAGTAATTATAACCGGCGTATTAAGAAATGCTGCCTTTAAATCTTCTCTTGTACTAGCTATCGGCGGCTTATATTCTGCTTTAGTAATATTTCTAAATAGTATAAATACCGGAATGAATATTAGAAATGCCGCAAAAAAAGCTGAAAGAATAAATAAATCACTCTGTAAAAAAGGTAACTGCTGTGCGTAATTCTCCTGCAAATACCCAAGACATACAGCTAAAGCATTATTCACAAAATGAGCAAGTACTCCGGCCAAAATCGAACCTGTACGCACTACAAAATATCCGAAGATAAGTCCAAAAAATATAGGTGCCACTAAATTTTTAATGTCCCCATGGATAATACCAAAGAAAAGTGCAGAAATAACCACTCCTGCTTTAGTACCCCTAATTTCATAGGCCCTCATGATAAGTCCCCGCATCATAAGCTCTTCGCATATTGCCGGAGCTAAAGCAATAATAGCCAGGCTTACAACAAGTCCCTCAAGAGTATGCGGCATTGGTATTGGCGACGGAGGTATTTCACCAAGCAAGCTAAGCAATAGTAAAATCGGCAAATTCAATATTTGTGCAATGAATTGCCCTGTTATACCCATGACTATAATTAACAGCATATGGAAAGGTTTCAACGGCTTAAGGCGCAAAGTATCCTTAACAGGTACACCTTTTAGTTTAAGATATATAACAACCGGTAAAAAAACTGCAAAAAACTGAGTTAGTATTAATAATATGTTTAGAAGCCTATCCTGTGAAAGTTCAAGACCTGTAATGGCAGAGTATATCTGTACAATTAGAACTCCTCCAAAACTTACAGTAAACTGTAGTAACAATACAATAAGCAATAACCAATTCGAAGCGCGCACAGTGAGTTTTCCATAAGTATTCATTGTCCGATAATCCTTTCATCTGTAATAATATAGTCTACTTTCCTGTCATAATGCTCTGCAGGTACATGATTAATAATTTGAAAGTCAAATGCCACACCCACTGCAACAGCTCTTGAATTTTTTTGTTGAAGAAGCTTATCATAATATCCTCCACCGTAACCTACTCTATATCCTGCCGTGTCAAATACTAATCCAGGAACCAATATAAGATCTAAAACATCACTTCCTACTTCCCTCACGAATTCATTCTTAGGCTCTAAAATACCATAATTGCTTATGCACAGCTCTGTATCAAAATTTTTCAGTTCAGATAATATCATCTTTTTAGAGCTAGTATCTGTAATAGGAACAATAATCTGCTTGCCTTCATTTAAGGCATAGCGAATAAACTCCCTTGTCACAACTTCATTTTTGAAATCTATATAAGTCATGATGTATTGTGACCGCTTATACCATGTTGTTTTAATAAGCTTATCTGTAATAACTTTGCTCTTATTTGCTGCTTCTGTTTTATTTATGCCTTCTCTTATTTTTAAAAAATAACTTCTTAAATCTTTTTTGTTCAAAACTTACCTCCAAAAATTAAAATATATGCTGTAATCTATTATATAACCTTAGAATTGAACACTAATAAAATAATCAATACTATAGAGCATAACAAGGTAAAAGCCGTTATAATTAAAGTGCCTGTTAGCAGTGATATCCCAAAGGATTTCTTATCCGGATTATCTTCACTATTCATATAAACAATTCCCAAAATAATTCCTATTAAGTGTCCAATAAAAGGTATTGTTGCGATCATTGTGATAAATACTTTGAACTCATTGCTGACGTTTTGTGTATAAGTTTGAGAAATATTCTCCTCATCCGTATTATTTGCTTCGACTGCTGCAACACTCTTTTCAGGCGTGACCGTACTGCCGCAAAAAACACATTTTGAAGCAACTTTGTCTATTTGCTCACCACAGTAAGGACATTGTCTCATACAATCATCTCCTTTAAGATATAAAATACTATCTTACTATCTTATACTAACTAAAAAAACGCTTTTTTACAAGAAAAAACAAAAAAATGGACGAACACTGTTCGTCCATGGAATACACATTTTAGAATACTTAGAAATACATACAATCTACATATTCATCTTGAAACTCAGGCGTGCTGGAAAGTTCTACGTATCTGGCTGCATTTTTGATACTGTCACAGTCTGATAAACATTGTTCTGATAGCAATGCCATAATCGCTCCAGTTCCGGCTGCATTACCTAATACGATGATCTTATTTTCAAGCTGCTTTGGAAGCAACCCAATCCGAACTGCACTTTTC
Organism: Clostridia bacterium; assembly: GCA_050251575.1. Taxonomy (GTDB): domain Bacteria; phylum Bacillota; class Clostridia; order SK-Y3; family SK-Y3; genus X23. Next base: position 10,689 of record JBFWMP010000014.1, on the reverse strand, counting down.
TTATCAATATAGCTGCCAAAGCCTCCTGCAAGAAAAATATTTTGGATATCTTCCACCTTTTTATCCATTGATTTTATCAATGTATTAATACCGGCAGCTATTGCAGCCTTTGCCAGCTGAATTTCCCTGATATCCTTTTGAGTAATCGCTATATCTTCACCACTGCCGGTGTTCTCTCCATTAATCAATTTAAAAGCAGCAGCTCCGTCAATTTCAACAATATTCTTAATTAAATCTCCTGCTGTCTTTGATTCTACCTCATCCTCATCCACAATTCTTCCTGTCTCATCAACAATGCCTGTCTGAATCAGGATTGCTAAAGCATCCACAATACCTGAACCACAGATTCCTATAGGCTTTTGGCCCATGATGGTAGTATATTGAATATTTCCATCATCCAGTGTAACCGTATTGAGTGCACCCCTCACTCCGCCTACACCATGCTTTATATGCGCACCTTCAAAAGCAGGTCCGGCTGCAGTAGAACAACATACCAGCTGTTCTTTATTTCCCAGAACAATTTCTCCATTGGTTCCAATATCTATTAACAGATTTAGTTCTTCTTTTTCTGCCATCCCACTTGCTAAAACCGCACTTACAATATCCGCTCCTACATATCCTGAGATAGAACTGATAAGCGTAGCCATACAAAAATTATTGATATTAATCCCCAGTTTTTGGGCTGTGTAGTTCATTTTCGAAGTGCTGGCAGGAATAAATGGAGAAGCTGCAATATTCTTTGGTGTAACTCCGGTCAGAAAATGCATCATAGTTGTATTGCCGACCAGTACTACATTATAAATATGATCCGCACAAATATTATTTTTACTAATGAGAAGCTGAACCATTACATTTAGCTGAGATATGACTTTATCCTGAAGCTGTCTTAAGCTTTCTTCATTTTGCATTGAATGTCCAATTCTTGAAACTACATCACCACCGAAGGACTTTTGTGAATTCAACTGCGAAACAACATCTATTTGTTTTCCTGTATCTAAGTCAATTAGATAAGCGACCACTGTCGTCGTACCAATATCAACAGCTATTCCATAGAACTCATCAGAAGTATCTCCAGCTTCAATAGATCTTATTGTTCTATCATCATAAGCAACCGTAATGTTATATTCACTACTGCGCAAAAAATCCGGAAGGCTACGAAGAAGCTCCAAAGGTATATGTGCTTTCTCTAAACCTATACCGTCCAATATTCTTTGAAAGTCATCACGTTGATCATGAATATCAGGTTCTTTAAGCTTTAAAGCCTTTTTACGAATAGAGGGTGAAAGCTCCAAATCAAATGCACTTCCGGCAGACATTATCTGTGCACTGCTGCCTTCCGGAAGAAACACCTGGATATCTCCCAATACCTTTGTTGCACATGCAAGACGGTATCCTGATTCTTGTTCCTTATGAGTTAGAAATCTAAGTTCATCAGCACTTGCCGCAGAAATCTCCTGACCTTGAATTTTTACCTTACATTTTCCACACAGGCATTTTCCTCCACACGGTGCATCGATGTATATATTATTTCCATTAAGAACCTCCATCAATGTACTTTCTTTGCTGCACACTAACTGCTTTTCTTCTCCGTCATAAAAAACATTCACTTTACATTTACTGTTTTCCATATTGTATTCACCCCTCTTAAGTAATTGTTTTCATATTAAACTATTCCAGCGGCTCATACTGCTCGATATTCGCATCCTGGAAAGTACCCATCTGTGTATATGCGGCTACAGCAGCATCAATAATATGAAAAGCCAAGGCTGCACCGGTACCTTCTCCCAACCTCATTCCAAGATTAAGCATGGGGTTCATATCTAACAGCTGCATTACAGCTTCCGTCCCCGGCTCTGCTGAACCATGGGAAGGAATAATATATTCTCTTACCAATGGATTTATCTTACAAGCAATCAATGCCGCTGCACCGGATATGAATCCATCAATGACTATAGGGGTTTTTTGATAAGCGGCGCCTAAAAAACATCCTGCCAAGCCTGCGATATCAAGACCCCCAACCTTTGCAAGCACATCAATAGCATCCTCCTTATCAGGTTGATTCACTTCTATTGCTTTCTTGACAAGATTAATTTTATTTTGATAGCTTTCACTCGTCAAGCCTGCCCCTCTACCTACAAGACTTTCAATGGCACATTCGGCATATACTGCAACTACCGCACTGGAGGTAGTTGTATTTCCCACTCCCATTTCTCCGGTACCAAAAAGCTGGATGCCTTCCTTTACCTGCTGGGATACTATCTCAATACCTATTTCAATCGCCCTTATGGCTTCATTTCTACTCATAGCAGGTCCACGTGCAATATTACCTGTTCCCCACCTTACTTTCTTGTTCAATATCTGGGGATGTTTCAATTCTTCATCTATACCCACATCCACAATAACAAGTTTACTGTTTGTATGGCGTGTAAATACATTGATTCCTGTTATTCCCCGCGTAAAATTCCGTGTAACCTCTGCCGTTACGCTTTTAGGGCAGGAACTCACCCCTTCTTCTACCACACCATTGTCTGCACACATAACAATTACGCTCTTTTGTTCAACACTTGGATAGATATTATTACTTATACCTGCCAACTGTATTACGAGATCTTCTAACCTTCCCAAACTTCCAATGGGTTTAGTGAGATTATCCAGCCTCTTTTTTACAGTCATCATCATATTCTGATTCAAAGGAGTAATATTAGAAATGATATCATTTAAAGAAAACATAAAAAACCCCCAAATATTTATTATAGTACATCATATAATAGCTGGGGGTTTTCTTCAATAAAGATTCTTTATATATTTTGTATTATCTTTTACTCTTCATCTAACTCTTCATCTTCAATTCTAAAACCACATTTTGAACAATAAGCAGCATCAATATTATTTTCTTTATCACATCTTGGACATAATTTCACTTTTTTAAATTGTGCAACCTTTTCCTTAATCTCTCTAACCTTTTCAAATTCTTCTTCTGCTTGCTTACATTTGTCCATAAGCTCATCAGCAAAGATATCTCCGTCTTGATATGCATCATAAATAATCTGACCTATCTCTTTTAATAACGAATCTATGCGTGTCTGAGCATCTCCTATAGACATATTCAGTTTAGTAACCTCTATGATTTCATTAGACTTTTTCATTACATTTTTGGCTGTTTCAGTAACCTTATTTTTTATTTCATAAATCTCCATTTCATGCATCCCCCTCGATGTAGTATTCTAGTCTTTTTATTCTACACTTTCTGCTTCATTTTCTTCCGTTTGACCAAAATTATTTGCAGCAGTAAGTGTTACAATAACTTCATTGGGCTTTGTCAGTATGGAAAGCTCCTCCGCCACTTCCAAGTCCAATACCTTAAAGCTTTGCCCTACTGAAAGCCCGCTTATATCTGCATTGATAAATTTAGGTATCCTGTCTGCCATACATTCTACTTCGATTTCCTGCCTTTGTTTTTGAAGAACGCCTCCGCTTCGGTCAATATATTCATTCCCGACAAGATGGACAGGTACATGGGTACGAATCCGCGTATCTTGTTGAATAGGTTTTAAATCAACATGGATTACCTGATTAGTAACAGGATGATATTGTACTTCCTTAATAATAGATTTTATGCTTTCTTCTCCCAATTGCAGGTTTACTATAGCATTTTCCCCATAATGTATTAATATGGCATCCAAATCCTTCTTTTCTATTGCTATCATCTTATTTAACGCTATATCATATATTATTGCCGGAACCTGCCCCATTTCTCTCACCTTATGTGCACTATTCTTGCCCATTCCCATTCTATCATATGCATTTAAAGTTGGTGTTTCCATAAATACTCCTCCTTATAATCTATATCTATCAGAGGAGTATTCCCATACTATAAAATTTTTAAACCATATTATTAGTTAAAATTTCCCACTTGCTTCCAAGCTTCGAGAAATTTCATTTATAACTTTATCTCTATTATTATTATTCACTTCAATAATATCGTCATCCCCAAGCTGCACCCACAAGGATATTCTATAATCTTCATAATTATCCATAACAACATCAATCATATCTAATGCGCTTAATAAATTTCTATATATATATATCCATTCTATCACATTATCATCAACGTCTGTTTGTTTTTTAAAATATCTTTCCAAAAACCTTTTGATCTCGCCCTTCTTTTTTGACATCATACTTACAGTCACCAACATATTCTAATTCCTCCTCAGTTACTTAAAAAACCATAATTAAATAATTCAACAAAAGCTTCAGAAATCCTTTATGTAATTTTTTCTTATTTATATCAGCTTTCCAATGCTTTTGAACATTGATATGTTTCTTGAATTGATTGTTACCATTGTGGTTAGACTAATTTTGAGGTGATTTGCTTGAAAAGAAAAATAATATTATTTTCAATATTGATACTTACACTATTAATTTTAAATACCTTATTGTGCAGCTGTTCAAAAAAATCTGCCAAACCGACTCCTAATGAATCAGAAGAAGAATCAGAGAAAGCTCCCGACACCTTAAAGGAACTGGAAGCTTCTATTCAAGATATCCTAAAAGAATTAGATGCAAAAAAAGAACCAGAAAAAAAAGAGGCTGAAATTAAAGTTGAAACAAAAACAGAGATTAAACAAGAAGAAAGCAAAGATAAAAGTAGTAATGAAAACAAACAGGAAACTACTCAAGAAGTAAAAAAAGAATCTGAAGAAGATAAAAAATGGGAATCAGTTAGTAAAAAAGTTGAAGAGATCCATAAACAATGGGATTCACTCCAACCGGAAGTAGTCAAAGCTGCTACTCCCAAAAAAACAATTGATGATTTCAGTAATACCTTAAATACACTGACCATTTATGCTGAATCCAAGGATATGCAAAATACATTATCTTTCACCAATGAATTATACAGGCTGATTCCTGATTTTTTGGAGCAATACAAAGATAAAATTCCACCTGATGTGAAAAGAATGACTTATTTTATCAGAGATGCAAAGTATAACGGCAAAATTAATCAATGGGAAAAATCTGCTTCCAGTATTAATAATTTGAAATCACATTGGGCGATTGTAAAAGCACAAGCTAAGAAAGAGCAAGAAAAACAAATATCCCAAGTAGATTTTTCTATAATCGAGTTGGAAAAAGTAGTCATTTTAAACAATATGATTCTTACAGATCTCAAAAGCAATATTACATTGGAAAACATAAAAAAATTAGAAGAATCCTTTCAGAAATAATACCTAAATGCCAAGAAAGTGCCTCAATAACAAGGTCACTTTCTTGCTATCTTAGCAAAATTTTCTTATTATCTTATCATATTTACTTATCTATTGATTTTTGATATAATGTTTGTAATATAATTGTAATTTATACAGTATAGACTTATATTATACTTATTATAATCACATCATCAATCTTTCCACATTGAATTACCAACAAGACCCTGCTATCTATCTCAAATTAAACTATTTGGAGGAAACATGAACCAAAGAACATATACACTACAAGCGAAGATTACTGCGTTAGTAGCAATGGTTGTTTTTATTCCAATTACGATTATCATGATTTTTAGCATTCATTGGGTAACAGCAGTAGTTCAAGACAAAGTGGAAATGAATGTCATGAATATTGCAAAAATAGCAGCACAGTCACCTAATGTAAGAACTGCATTAGCTCTTAAAGACCCCGATAAAGTAATTCAACCTTATATCAGTAAGCTGTTAGAGTCAGTAGATGAGGATATACAATTTATTGTTGTAGCAGATATGCAAGGAATCAGATACTCTCATCCTACTCCTGCAAGAATCGGAGAAAGATTTGTGGGTGGAGACCATATCCGTGTAGTAGAAAATGGAGATACCTATATTTCTGAAGCTACCGGCACCTTAGGCAAATCGCTGAGAGCCTTTGCACCTATTTATAATATGGACGATACTGAGCAAATAGGCTTCATCTCTATAGGAACGCTGAATAAGGATATTGAAAAAGCAAAAACGTCCGCTAAGAACTACCTCATCATCATTACCCTTATAGGGTTATCAATAGGAATTGCAGGAGCATTCTTATTATCTCAAAATGTTAAAAACACTTTATTGGGATTGGAACCGGATCAAATATCCAAATTGTATAATGAAAAGTCAGCTATGCTGGATGCAATACATGAAGGAATTATAGCGATTGATGATAATTATGAAATAACCCTTGTAAATGATTCAGCATTAGATATTCTAAAAATAAAAGATAATTATAAAAAAAATAACATTGTCGGGAAAGACATAAGAAATATCTTTCCTACTATCAATCTGCCTAAAGTACTAGAAATAGGAGTGGCGGAATATGATAAAGAGCAGGTAATACAAGATACTATTGTCATGGTAAATAAAGTGCCTATAAAAAACAAAGGTAAAATCACAGGAGTAGTTGCAACCTTCAGAGATAAAACAAATCTTACAAAGCTTGCCGAAGAGCTTACAGGAGTAAAACAGATTGTTGAAGCATTAAGAGCAAATACTCATGAATTTATGAATAAGCTTCATGTTATCTTAGGCTTAATAAAGATCGGAGATATTGAAGAAGCAAAAAACTATATTTTAAATGTTACAGATAATCAGCAGCAAATTCTAAGCTTGGTCGTAAATAAAATAAAGGATCCTACTATTGCGGGATTAATGCTTGGAAAATATAGCCGGGCTAAAGAACTAGGAATAAATATAAAAATTGATGAGCGTACTGAACTTCAATTAAAGCATAAAAATATTAATAGCAATGTGCTTGTAACCATTATTGGCAACCTGATAGAAAATGCCTTAGAAGCAACAAGCAAGTGTAATAATAAAGAAAAAAAAGTTAATGTAAAGATAGTGGAAACCGATAATAAAATTGAAATTAAAATAGAAGATTCCGGTGTAGGAATAGAAAAGAGTAATTTAAAGAACATATTTAAAAAAGGCTTTACTACCAAAAACAAGAGCAAGGGTGTAGGACTGGCATTAATAAAAGAAAATGTAGAAATCCTTAAAGGGAAAATTCATGTACATTCTAAAGTAAATAAAGGAAGTGTATTTACAATTATTTTACCAAAGGAGGACTATAAATGATAGATGTATTAATCGTTGAAGATGATCCTATGGTTGCCCAATTGAATAGAAAATTTGTCCAAAGCGTATCAGAGTTTAATGTCATTGGTGTAGCATCAAACGGCGAAGATGCTTTAACCTATTGCAAAAGGTATAAGATTGATTTAATCATACTGGATATCTATATGCCAAAAATTGATGGTATCAGCTTATTAAAAGAACTGCGAAAAAGATTTACAATGATAGATGTTATCTTTGTAACAGCCTCAAAAGAAGTGCAAAACATTGATGCTGTTTTAAAGCTTGGTGCAGTAGATTATTTAATAAAACCCTTTGAATACGAAAGACTTAAACAATCTTTGGAAAATTATGCCGGAAGATATATTCTACTTCGTCAAAAAGATATAGTAAAACAAGAGGAACTGGACAAAATAACAAGAAGCTTTAATCCATTAAAAGAAGACATGCTTATAAAAGGGCTTCATAAAAAAACCTTAGAAAGAATACGTAAATTTATCAGAGATAACTCCGAACTTTACTTTTCCAGCGAGATTTTATCCCATAAGATGGGGCTATCAAAGGTTACTGTTCGAAAATATTTAGAATATCTTGAAACCATAGGTGAAATCAGCCTAAAAGTTGAATATGGGTGCCTCGGAAGACCATCTCATTTATATAAAAGCATATCCTGAACACTATAAATTTAAAGAAATAAGCTATTAATGCCACAATGGCATCAATAGCTTATTTCTTTTAGAATCTTAAATCTCTTTCTCCATCACGAATACGTTTAAGATAATCAATAGCTTTTGCTCTCTGCTTCTCATTCGGAACATTTTTGATTTCTTCATTAATCATTTTTTGTCCTATTTCTCTCAACTCATCATCTGCATAATCTTTTAAATATTCCTCAAAAGTCAATAATGCATTCGGCAAGCAGCAGTTTCCAATTTGTCCTGATTTCGCCAGAGGCATGAAACGGTCACCAGTTCTTCCTTCACGATAACAAGCCGTGCAATAACTAGGAAGATAACCATCATTTACAAGTCCTTTAATTACATCAATAGGTTTTCTATGGTCTGCAAGATTAAATTGGGGTTTTTCCTCAACTCCATCTGCATTAATAGTTTCTCTTTTAGCATATCCACCGACGCCTACACAAGAGCCTGCACTCATCTGCGAAATGCCGATTTCCAAAAGCTCTTTACGGTAATCAACACTCTCCCTTGTTGAAAGAATCATCCCTGTATATGGAACTGCCAAGCGAATTATTGCTACTACCTTTTTAAAATCCCGATCGTTTACCAAATAAGGGAACTTGTCGTAGTCCACACCTTCAGCCGGTAAAAGTCTTGGAAAAGAAATGGTATGCGGTCCTACTCCACTAACAGCTTCCATATGCTCTGCATGCATTAAAAGTGCCACGGTCTCATAGTGGTAATCATATAATCCAAATAATGGTCCAATCCCTACATCATCTATTCCGCCACCCTGCATTGCTCTGTCCATAGCCTCTGTATGCCACTCATAGTTGCGTTTTGGTCCGCTATGCAGTTTAAGATAGGTAGGTTTGTGATATGTTTCCTGAAACAAAATATATGTGCCGATTCCTGCATCCTTCAGCTTTTTGTAGTTTTCCGCTGTTGTCGCTGCGATATCTACATTCACTCTTCGAATTGCACCATTTTCAAATTTTTCATCATATATTGTTTTTATACATTCCAAAATATATTCTATTGGACATCTCTCGTCATCTTCTCCTGCCTCAAGAAGGAGTCTTTTATGTCCCATCGCCTCCAAAGCCTTAATTTCTTCCCGCAATTCTTCTTGTGAGAGCTGGTGTCTGCCTATCTTGTTACTGCATTTATACCCACAGTATTTGCAATTATTTACGCAGTAGCTTGATAAATACAGAGGTGCAAAAAGAACAATTCTTTTGCCATAAATTTTTTCTTTAATTTCTCTTGCAATCTTATATATTTCTTCAAGGGTTTCATTATCGTCAACTTCAAGCAAAATTGCAGCTTCTCTATGAGAGATACCCTTGCACTCCCTTGCCTTGGCTAAGATTCTTTCGATCTCAAATTGATTTTTTACAAGCTTTTTGGCATCATCAATGGAAACTAATATCTCTCCATCATCAATAAATTCATTCGAGTCCATAGATTTTACATTATACATTTTTTACCCCTTTCAAAACAGTTTTTATTTAATAATATACAAATTTCATCTTATAGGAGTGGATTCCATATCCACCCGATAGTTCAAACTATCTTACCAAGTATCCCTGATAAATACGCAATAACAACTCCGTAATTAGTCATTGGGATATTGTATTTATGAGCCTTTTCAATACGTGAAAGAACGTACTTGCGATTGAACATACACGCTCCGCAATGAATGATTAAATTATATTCTGATAAGTCATCTGGAAAATCAGTTCCGCTTACTAGATCAATTTCAAGCTTTTCCCCAATCTTTTCCCGAAGAAGTTTGGGGATTTTCTCTCTCCCAATATCTTCAGAAAGCGGCGCATGAGTACAAGCCTCCGCAATAAGAACCCTTGAATTTTCAGTCAGATTATCTATGGCAACAACACTTTTTGTATAATAATCCAAGTCACCCTTATAGCCTGCAAATAGTACAGAAAATGAAGTCAATTTGCTTTCCTTAGGTTTTTTTTCATAAACTGTTTTAAATACTTGTGAATCTGTAATAATAACCTCGGGAGGTTTAGTTAGTGCCCTTAACGCATCATCCAGTTTATCGGTTGTAGCACTTAAAACCACACACTTTTTATCCAGCAATTCTCTGAGTGTTTGCACCTGTGGAAGAATCAGACGCCCCTTTGGAGCTTGAATGTCTTGAGGCATAACAAGCAGAACAACATCTCCGTTATTGACAATTCCACCGGTAATGGTTTTTGCATCATAATCCTCCGGCATATGGCGTATAATAGCTGTGCGAATTTTCTCAATACCTCCTTTTGTCTTTGCACTAACTATAATAGGTCTGCTTCCTGTATTTTCTTCAATATACCGGCTTATCCCTTCAATATTGCTTATCAAATCAGACTTGTTGAGTATAGCAATGGTTGGAATGTTCTTTCTTTTCAAATCATCTATCCATTTCTTTTCGCTATCAATGAATGTATCTTCACTAAATATCACTAACGCAACATCTGTCTTTTCAACAGCTTTTCTGGTTTTCTCAACCCTCAATTCTCCAATTTTGCCTTCGTCGTCAAAGCCTGCCGTATCAATCAGCACGCATGGCCCGATTCCGTATATTTCCATGGACTTATAAACGGGATCTGTAGTTGTACCTGCAAACTCTGATACTAAAGCTGTCTCATGCCCTGTAATAGCATTAATCAGTGATGATTTCCCCGTGTTCCGCTTTCCGAAAATACCAATATGCAAACGGTTAGCTCTTGGTGTATCATTTAGGCTCATAACTTTGCTCCTTTCCGGATAATGTAAAATAATCAAGAATGTCATTCTGAGCGCAGCGAAGAATCTTATCCTTTAAACAGCTCTAAAGATTCTTCATTTCACTCTGTTTCATTCAGAATGACATAAGCTTCAATCTTTTAGCATTTATCAATGCACATCGAGAATCCTTA
>JBFWMP010000013.1:15547-34228 GCA_050251575.1 Clostridia bacterium | reverse complement strand
TAAGAATCCACGGAAAAGACTATACTGTAATGGGAATGGAGTCAGAAGAATACATACAAAAAGTAGCTCTTTATATAGATAGAAAAATGAATGAAGTTTCCGGGACAAGCAATAAGCTAAGTACTTCTATGGCAGCAGTGCTTACAGCAATTAATGTGGCAGATGATTATTTTCAAAATCTAGAGGCCTTAGATAATTTGAGAAATCAGGTGCAGCAATATATACAAGAGTTGGATGACTGTTCTTTAGAATTGGAAGATTATAAAAAAGAGAATGAGAAGTTAAAAAATAATATTCAGCAGCTTAAGATGGATATGGTGAGAAAAGAGACGGAATTGAAAGATTTTATATCTGCTTTTGATTATCCAATCCGAGATAATACTGTGAAGATTGATAATGCACGAAAATTTCGAGCAAAATAGTAAAGGTACCGGTTGAAGAACTGGTACTTTTTTTAGGAATCAGACAGAATGGAAATAATATTGATACTAAGGAAGTGAGTATTTTGAGTCATGCTATGGAATTATTGGCACCTGCCGGGAGTTGGGAAGCCTTGGTTGCAGCTGTGCAAAATGGTGCCGATGCAGTTTATTTTGGAGGAAAGTCCTTTAATGCCCGGCAGTATGCAGGTAACTTCGATGATGAACAGTTGAAAAATGCCGTGGAATATTGCCATGTTAGAGGAGTTAACGTATATATCACATTGAATACGCTATTAAATGACAGAGAGCTGGAAAAACTGCCGGACTTTATTGTGTACCTTCATAATATTGGTGCTGATGCTATCATTGTACAAGACATTGGAGTTGCAAGGTTAATAAGAGAGATTATACCTGGAATGAGTCTTCATGCCAGTACACAAATGGCTGTACATAATCTTGCAGGAGTTAAACAATTGGAAAAGACGGGTTTTGAAAGGGTTGTGCTTGCTAGGGAGTTAAACAGACAAGAGATTCAGCATATTTGTCAAAATACTTCGTTGGAAATTGAAGTATTTGTCCATGGAGCATTATGTATGAGTTATTCAGGTCAATGCCTTATGAGCAGCATGATAGGAGGAAGAAGCGGAAACCGGGGGCGCTGTGCACAGCCTTGTCGTTTACCCTATGGTCTTATAGATATTGACTCGGGAAAAGTAATCCATAATGACCCCAAGCGTCAACATTTATTAAGCCCTAAAGACTTAAGTCTTATCGAATATTTGGATGAACTAAAAGAAGCGGGAGTAAGGTCTTTGAAAATAGAAGGAAGGATGAAACGTCCGGAGTATGTCGCAGTAGTAGTGAAGAAATATAATGACTATTTGAATAGTGGTTTAAAGCTTCAACCTGAGGATTATGACGATTTATTAAAGGTATTTAACAGAGGTGGTTTTACTCAAGGCTATTTTGAGGATAAACTGGGGGAGCGTATGATGAGCTACGCAAAGCCCAAAAACTGGGGAGTGCATATAGGTGATGTGGAAGCTTACAATAGAAAGAAAAATATTGTTGCCATCAGGTTAAAAGGCAGATTAAATATTGGAGACGGTATTGAAATATGGACGAAGCAAGAGCAGGATCCCGGTACGGTAGTAGATAAGTTGTGGATAAATCAGAGTGAGTCAACTTCTGCACAAGCCGGCCAAGTAGTAACCGTATCCATTGGTGGTTCAATCGAAAGGGGCGATAAGGTTTATAAAACCTCGGATATTCAGCTTCTGGAAACAGCAAAGCAGTCCTTTAACGGAAGTATAAACATCAGGAGTGTGCCTGTATATGGAAGCTGTAAGCTCAAGGAGAATGAGCCGCTTTCTCTGAGTATATGGGATGACGATGGGAATTATATTGAAACAGCAGGTGAAAAGCCGGCTGAGGCGGCAATAAATAGGGGGGTGGGACAGGAAAAGCTTTTAGAGCAATTCAATAAACTAGGGGGAACACCCTATCGTTTTCAGAATATAGGTTTTGATATTGAGCCCGGATTGGCTTTGCCAGTCAGTGAGATAAACAATGTAAGAAGGAGTGCTATAGAACAACTTGAGCAGCAGAGAATTAAAAAGTATATACCGGATAGGATAGATGTGCGCGATGTAAAAGTAAGTATGGATAAGCTTATTGACTATACACACTTTCAACCTTATCAACAACAGACTAGATTAGCTGTTCAGGTGGATTATTATGAACAAGCAGAGGAACTTACAGATATTGGTATAGATAGATTTTATTTTTCATCTCAAATTTTTGCAAAAGAAAATAACAATGAGAATTTTCGAAATTTAATAAAGCGATGTATTTCCCGGGAAATTGACATTTTTCTTGTTTTGCCTCGAATCATACGGGATAAAGACTTAAAATATTACAAAGAGCTTATGAGCCGAACGGAAGAGTATGCAATCAAGGGCATACTTCTGTCAAACATAGGACATATTCAATTAGCAAAAGATTTTGGCTATGATGAGATTTATGGAGACTTTGGATTGAATGTATTTAATTCCTTTTCAGCTTTGTATTGTAGAGAGTTAGGAATCAAAGGGATAACTCTTTCACCCGAGTTAACTTCGGGACAAATCAGAGATATAAGAAGATATCAGAATTTTGAAGAAGAAATGATTGTATATGGAAGATTGCCATTAATGATTCTTCAGAACTGTCCGATTGGCAGCTTGTCAAGCTATGTTGATAAAGATGAGAGATGTAATTGTGAACACAAAAGCTATGGACTGATTGATAGAAAAGGGATGACTTTTCCTCTTCGTACGGGTAGGCTCACTTGCCAAACTGAGTTATTGAATTCGCAGCCCATTTTCCTTGCAGATAAGATGAATGAAATTCTATTAACCAAAGTAAGCAGGATGAGGCTTTCTTTTACAACAGAAAATTCCTCGAGGTGCAGAGAAGTTGCTGCAATTTATCAGGATGCATTGCAGTTAGGTGCGGTTAAGGCTGTAGAGCAACATAAAGCTGTTATAGATCACATTATGATGGAAGGTTTTACAAGAGGACACTATTATCGGGGAGTGGAATAGATAGTTCGTATTTTTACCCCGAACTCTGAATTGTGAATTTCGAATTATATAGGAGGATCATAAATGAATAGCAATATTAACGTGAAAATTAAATATCTTTCATCAAAAATCGGAGCGCAAATTAAGCCGCCGTATTATGCTACTTCAGGCTCTGCAGGCATGGATTTGTCAGCTTGTATTGATGAGCCCGTTACCCTGAAGTCGGGTGAGAAAACGATTATTCCAACAGGAATAGCGGTACAAATGCCGTCAAATGAATATGTTGCACTTGTATTTGCCCGCAGTGGTCTGGGCATCCGGCATGGGATTACTATGTCGAATGGAGTTGGAGTCATAGATAGTGATTATGCGGGAGAGATAAAGTGCGGGCTGGCGAATCTTGGCAGTGAATCATACACCATACAACCCGGCGACCGTATTGCGCAAATGGTTTTTATGCCGGTCGCGATTGCTTCACTAACAGTTGTAGATGAGTTGGAGGCTACTGAAAGAGGAATAGGAGGTATAGGTTCTACCGGTCAATAGAGAAATATTACCACTAATTTTTTCTTTTAAATATTTATGATTAATAGTATAATAAGACTGATATTTTTGAATAAAAATTAGCATCGTGATATATTTTAAATTTTCTTTAGAATATATCAATAATGCCAATTATTAACTAATTTTAAAGGGTGTGTGTCAATGACCTTTGGAGATAAGATTATCGTGGCATTTATGCTTTTTGTTTCCCTTATTGGCATGCTGGTGGTTAATGTATTTATTTATGGTAACGCAGGTACGGCTGTTGTAATTGAGGTAGATGGGCAAGTATATGCAAGATATAATTTTAGTGAAATAACTTCACCTAAATACATTGAAATAAGGACCCAGTATGGTTATAATAAAGTTGAAATAGATAAAGATAAGGTAAGGGTAGCAGAAGCTGATTGTCCGGATAAGCTGGATGTGCTCGCAGGGTGGATTAGCAAATCAAATCAGATGATTGTATGCTTGCCGAATAGGTTAGTAGTAAAAATAGAAGGTAAGGATACCGGATTAGATGGTGTTGCATATTAAATAACGTTAAGCTCCTGACCTAAGTCCCAAGCTAAGAATAAGAGGTTGAATATCATTGAAAAATACATTCAAGAATATATATATGGCGTTATTAGTTGCGATTGGACTTGTCTTACATATTATTGAAAGCTATATTCCAGTGGCTGGCAGTTTGCCAGGTGCTAAGCTAGGTCTTGCAAATATCGCTTCGCTTATCACTGTTGTAATATATGGTCCGGGTGCAGCACTTATAGTTTCAATTATAAGGGCTGTGCTGGGAGGATTGTTGACAGGAGGTGTGTCCTCGATCCCTTATAGTTTAAATGGTGCTGTATTAAGTACTATTATTATGTGGCTGGCATACAGATTTTTAACTCCTAAAATCAGTCTTATAGGTGTAAGTATACTAGGTGCAGCAGCACATAATATAGCGCAGATATTTACATCGGTAATCATCCTCAGCAATGTGGGGCTCTTCACTTATCTTCCGGTACTTTTGGTAATAGGAACAATAACCGGCTATTTTATTGGACTTGTAGCAAATCATACGGTGAAAACACTCAGAATAAACCTTATGAAACAACAAAAAGGTGGAAGGAGAATTGTTGAATGAGACGGGAAAGCAATGTAGGTCTATTATTGCTGTTACTTATGGTAGGAGTTGTAATAGGAGGATTTCTAGGAGAGTTTCTAAGCCAGTATCAATACCTGGAGTTTTTAAGTTATGGTAAGACATTTGGGATTAATATGGACAAGCCTTTTCTGCTTGATTTAAGCATTGTAAAACTATCATTTGCACTTTTATTTAATATTAATATTGCAAGTATTATAGGGATTATTACATCCATAGTAATTTTCAGCAAGCTAAAATAGTGTATTTTAACAAACAGGAATGTACATAATGAATAATAATGATATATTGAAGATTGTAATATATACATCTAATATAGACATGCTACTAACAAGCATAAGATAGGAAAGAGAGAATGATAAAATTAATACTTGCCTCCGCTTCACCGAGGCGGCAGGAACTATTGACACAAGTTGGATTGAACTTTGAAGTGTTTCCCAGTACAATAGAAGAAAAGATAGATGCAACCTTGCCACCTGAAAAGATTGTTCAGCAGTTATCATATTCTAAAGCCAAGGACGTGGCAAGTCAAGCACTTCAAGATTGTATTGTTATTGGTGCAGATACAGTTGTTGCCTATAAAAATAATATTTTAGGCAAACCCAAGAATAACCAAGAAGCATATAAGATGTTGAAAATGCTAAGCGGAAATGTACATCATGTAATTACCGGTTTTACAATTATAAGAACAAGCGATGATAAAGCAATAACCAGCTTTGAAAAGACCCTAGTAGAATTTAATGATTTATCAGATAGTGAGATTGACCGCTATATCTCAATCGGAGAGTTCGAAGATAAGGCCGGGGCCTATGGTATTCAAGGAGTTGGTAGCTTGCTTGTGAATAAAATTGAAGGCGATTACTTTAATGTTGTAGGTCTTCCGTTATCAAAAGTTGTAACGACACTAAATAGAGAATTTGGTATAAGAGTATTATAGAATCCTTCCTGTCATTCTGAGTGCAGCGAAGGGTCTCATAAAAGCATGAGATTCTTCGCTGCGTCCAGAATGACAAAAAAGTGGGAGTTAAAAGGCTCCAAGCTCCTAGCCATTATGTGATTATCTGCTATAAATATAAATATAACCATAAGGTAAATGTTTTCTAGTAGCAGAAAGAATAACAAAGTGGAGTGTGACAGCATGGAACAGCAGGAATATCGTTTTAGGATTAAAGATCTTCCCAGTGAGGAGAGACCGTATGAAAAGCTTGAGAAATATGGTTCGGAAATGTTATCAAATGCAGAACTGATGGCTATAATTATTAAAACTGGAACAAAAGAAGAGACATCTATACAGGTAGCACAGAGAATTATTAAAAATTACGCTGATGATACCGGATTAGCATTTTTGTATAGCATATCATTGGAAGAATTAAAAAGAATTAAAGGGATTGGAAGAGTAAAAGCTATTCAGCTAAAATCAGTAATTGAAATAGCTAAAAGGATTTCTTCTTTTCGGAATGACAACAGAATTTGTATAAGCAGTCCGATAGATGTCAGCAAATTTCTAATGGAAGAGATGAGATACTTAAAGCAAGAACATTTTAAAGTAATTATGTTAAATGTGAAAAACCGGATACTCAAACAGATGGATATTACGATAGGGACACTGAATGCCTCGCTTGTTCATCCGAGAGATGTATTTAGTGAGCCGGTACGCAGCAAATGTGCGTCCATCATTTTAGTACATAACCACCCCAGTGGTGATCCATCTCCAAGCAGAGAGGATATAGAAATAACAAAAAGGCTTATTGAGGCAGGAAAAATATTAGGAATAGATGTCCTTGACCATATTATCATCGGGGATGGGAGATATATTAGTTTAAAAGAACAGGGGCATATCTAATAGAAGAATAGTAGATAGTAAAGAGTAGGCAGATAAAAGACCTTTGCTTATAATGGCAGAGACAGTAAAAAACAAATAAAAAATATGTTCACAGTTCACAGTAGAATAGATACTAGTCTGTGAACTATGAATCGTGAATCGGTCAATTTTTGAAGGGAGAAAGAATATGGCAATTTTTTCAAGAGATATTGGGATAGATCTAGGTACCGCAAATACGCTGGTACATGTTAAGAATAAAGGAATTTTGGTTAGGGAACCTTCTGTAGTAGCAATGAACAAAAATACCGGGGAGGTTTTGGCAGTCGGTGATGAGGCAAAAAACATGATCGGCAGAACTCCGGGAAACATCATGGCAATTCGTCCGATGAAGGATGGTGTTATTGCTGATTTTGATATTACTCAAAGTATGCTTAAATATTTTATCCGTAAAGCATTTTCCACGCATAGTTTATTTAAGCCTCGTGTAGTGATATGCGTTCCTTCAGGCGTTACTGAGGTAGAGAAGAGAGCAGTTGAAGAAGCTGCGCTGCAGGCCGGCGCCCGTGAAGTATATTTGATTGAAGAGCCTATGGCTGCATCGATAGGAGCCAATCTGCCGGTGGATGAGCCTACCGGAAGCATGGTGGTAGATATTGGCGGAGGCACAAGCGAGGTAGCAGTTATTTCCTTGGGTGGAATCGTAACCAGCAAGTCACTTCGAATAGCCGGTGATGAATTGGATGAGGCTATTATTTATCATGTTAAAAAGGAATACAATATGATGATAGGAGAGAGGACCGCAGAAGAAATAAAATTAAAGATTGGCTGCGCATATCCTAAAGAAAAAGAAGAGTCTTTGGAGATAAGAGGCAGAGATTTAATTACAGGTCTGCCTAAAAATCTTGTGTTAACTTCGACAGAAATCTTGGAGGCGTTAAAGGAGCCTGTTTATGCGATTGTGGATGCTATTAAATTTACTCTTGAAAAGACACCGCCAGAGCTTGCTGCGGATGTAATGGATAGAGGTATTATGTTGACTGGCGGAGGCGCATTGCTTAGCGGACTTGATAAGCTTATTATAGAAGAAACAGGGATGCCGGTTAAAATTGCCGAGAATCCGTTAGATTGCGTGGTAATGGGGACAGGAAAGGTATTGGATGAAATTCAAACGCTAAGGAAAGTTTTATTAACACCTAAGAAAGTAAGATAGTAGGTGATAAGATGTCTTATTTCTTTAAAAATAAATATGTGCTTGGATTAATTATAACAACGGTAGTCATTTTTATTTTGATGGGAATGTCTACTGCTGAAAGCCAAAAAGCCAACTTTTTTGAAGATATAACTGGGCTTGTTATATCGCCAATTCAGAAGGTGTTTTTTGGTGTTGGGAAAAATATTGAAGGTTCGATAGAATTCGTTGGGGAAATAAAAAATTTAAAACAAAAAAATGAAATATTACTTACTGAAGTGGATGAACTTAAAGAAACAAATAGAAAACTACAGGATTTAAAAGATGAGAACCAAAGATTACGTGAGATGCTTGGATTGAAAGAACGATTTGATGAATTTCAAATTGTTGGTGCACAAATTATAGCGAAAGAACCGGGAAATTGGTTTAATATTTTTACTATTGATAAGGGAACAGCAGATGGACTTGAAAAGAATTGCGCGGTGATAACAAGTAAAGGACTTGTCGGGCATATCGTTGATATCAGTTTGAACCGAGCAGAAGTAATTTCAATTATTGATAGCAATAGTTCTGCAAGCAGCTTGATAGTGAGAACTAGAGATATTGCAGTGGTAAAAGGGGATTTGACACTTCAAAAAGAAGGTCTTTGCAAAATGAATTATATAGCAAAAGATGCAGATATTATTAAAGGTGACCAAATTGAAACCTCCGGGCTGGGAGGGATATTTCCTAAAGGACTCCTTGTGGGAACTATAAAGGAAATTGGTAAAGAGCCTTATGAAATATCGAAATATGCTATTATAGAGCCTGCAGTAGATTTTAAAAGATTGGAGCAGGTTTTTGTAATAAAAAATACAAATACGGTATCTGAATAAAGGACTTCAAACAAAAATATATAAATCTATCAGGTTTGAAGATATAGCTCGGAGCTTGGAGCTCGGAGCCTGTAAGCTTGATATGATTTTTAACTCCGAACTGCAAACCCTGAATTTTAGCAGTCAGAGTATGACTGTAAAAGCAAGTATTATGATAATGGATTTATAGAGGGGTATTTGTGTGAGAGCATTTGTAATAGGCATAATATTGATTGTTGCATTTATACTACAGTCCACCATATTTCACTATTTGGAGGTATGGGGGACAAAACCAAATTTAATTATTATGATTATTGTTTATTTTGCATTGATAAGAGGCTCTGTAGAAGGTGCAATTGTTGGGCTTTTTGCCGGAGTATTAATGGACATATTAGCAGGAAGGGTATTTGGACTTCATTCATTAATAGGCATGTATATAGGGATTCTTGCAGGAAACTTTAATAAGCGCTTCTTTAAGGATAATTATCTTGTTGCACTATTATTCACTTTTTTATTTAGTTTTTTATACGAATTTCTTTTCTATATATTGAATTTTTTCATTTGGGGGGAAACGAGAATTTTATATGTGCTGCAAAACATTATTATTCCTGAAGCAGTATATAACTGTATTCTTGCAATCCCGGCTTACGCACTTGTTATCAAAGTAAATCAATGGCTGGAAAAAAGAGAAAATATGTCACGTAAGTACTAATATATAGTGGTCTTAAGTAAAGGTGAGATGAAGCATGGTATTAGAAAAAGTAAAAAATAGATACTTTATATTAGCAATTCTAATAATATTATTAGGAGTTATTTTTGTTTATAGACTTTTGCAGCTCCAGATCGTTCATGGTCAGGAGTATAAAGAACAGTCAGAACGGCGGCTTCTAAAGTCACAAATGGTTAAAGCACCTCGAGGGGAAGTATTTGATACATATGGACGCCCATTGGCAACGAATCGTATGGGATTTTCTATTCAAATTCATAAAATCAATATAGCTTATGAAAAATTCAATGAGGTTCTATTAACGTTAATAAGTTTATTAGAGCAGAATGAGGATTCGTATATTGATACGTTGCCTATTTCCAACCCGCCCTACGAATTCACGTTTTCTGATTCGGAAAGCAGCACTAAGGAAGAAAAAGAAAATAAGTGGAAAGAAAGAAGAAAGCTTGAAGCTAGCGGTGCTGCATCGGATGTTATGAGAGAATTAAGAAAGCGGTATAAGATATCTGATTCATACAATGATATAGAGGCTCGAAAGATTATTGGTGTACGTTATGAAATGGAAACCAGAGGGTTTGGCAGCAACAATCCATTCACTATTGCTACTGATATTCAGAGTGTTACGGTAATGCAGTTGGAAGAACGGCATTTGGAATTTCCAGGTATTAATATTATTACAGAGCCAATTAGAAGCTATGTAAACGGAAATTTAGCTGCTCATATTCTTGGAAGAGTGGGAATTATTTATGAAGAAGAATATAAAGAGCTAAAAGATAAGGGCTATGGAATGAATGACATCTTGGGGAAAGAAGGAATGGAAAAGATACTTGAGCCTTATCTGAAAGGAAAGGACGGAATCAGCAGCGTTGAACAAGATATTCAGGGTAAGGTGACCCAGGTATTGGAAAGTAAGCTGCCTGTACCTGGGAACAATGCTTTTCTTACCATCGATGCCGATTTGCAAAAGGTAGCAGAAAAGGCATTAAGTGATGCGATCAATAATACCAGACAAAATGCTTTGGATGAGATAAAACGAAATCCAACGAAAAAGAACATAGGTGAGGATGCAAGCAGTGGAGCAGTAGTTGCAATGGATGTGAACACGGGAGCAATTCTTGCAATGGCTACATATCCGACATATGATCCTGCACGTTTTAATGAAAATTATATAAATCTCCTTAACGACCCATTAAAGCCCATGCTTAATCGGGCAATTAGCGGGGCATACCCTCCCGGCTCTACTTTTAAAATGCTTACAGCTGTTGCAGGTTTGGAAGAAAATATTATTACACCCGAAACAAGGATTGAGGACAAGGGAAGGTATACCTACTATCAGAAAGACGGACCTATCTGTTGGGTGTATAACGCAAAATATGGATACCGTACGCATGGTTTTGAAAATGTATCTGATGCACTTAGAGATTCGTGCAACTATTTTTTCTATGATGTCGGACGTCGATTAACTATCCAAAAATTATATGAATATGGTGAAAAGTTTGGGTTGGGTCAATTAACTGGCATTGAACTTCCGGGAGAAAGCAGAGGCGTATTTTATCGCCCTGAGTATAAAAAACTTTTTTATAAAGAACCATATCAACTGGGAGAGACTTTATTTGCCGCAATTGGGCAGATGCACATATTTACCCCACTGCAGTTGGCTAGTTACGTTAGTACTTTAGCTAATGGTGGCACCAGATATAAGCCACATTTGATAAAAAAGGTAAAGACATATGATGATGGTAAAAGCATCGTTGAAACTGAACCGGAAATTCTGAGCAAGGTGGATATCAAACCTCAGAACTTAAATGCTATACTTCAGGGAATGAGAAATGTAACGCAGCAAGATGGTACTGCTAGTCATATATTCAAAGATTTTCCCGTTACTGTAGCCGGCAAGACAGGAACGGCAGAGCTTAATATTCCGGGTGTTTCTAATAATGGCGTGTTTGTAGGTTTTGCGCCTTATAATAATCCGCAAATTGCTGTGGCGGTAGTAATTGAGCATGGGTCAAGCGGAGGTAATACTGCACCTGTAGTTAGAGAAATTTTTGCAGAGTATTTAGGTCTAAATGATGATTCTGACAGTCAATTTCCACTAAATCAACTGGTAAGATAATATTAAGGAGTGTGTTTTGTGAGTCAAGAGCTTGTTGTTTTTAAAGGAAGTAAGAATGGAATAACTGTAATTTTAGACACTGGTTTATCTATCGCAGAGATCATAGAGAGAATGAAACAGAAACTAGTGGACTCTTCATCATTCTTCGCAGGAGCAAAGCTAAACATTTCTTTCACCGGACGGATTTTAGATGAATCAGAACAGCAACAAATTACAGAAGTATTAAAAGAAACTATCGGAAATGACATGCATATTACTTATAATGTTATTGATTCAGATAACAGACAAGGCTTCTACGATTTCTGTGAAATTAGTGAAGGCTTAGCAAAGTTTCATAGAGGGACTATCAGATCAGGACAGCGGTTAACTGCTGAAGAGAGCCTTGTCATATTTGGAGATATAAACCCAGGAGCAGAAATCGCAGCAGGTGGGAATGTTATCGTGATGGGTTCGCTCAGAGGTATTGTGCATGCAGGATGCTTTGGCAATAGATATTCCATTGTAGCAGCGTTAAATCTTCATCCGACACAGCTGAGGATTGCCGATATCATCACGCGTTCTCCCGATGATGAAGAGAATAAACACGGATTTGTACCGGAAATTGCATATGTAAAGGATGACATGATATACATAGATGCCTACTTGCCTAAGAAAAGTGTCGAAAAATAATTATAGGTAAAAAGTTGTATAGACGCATAAGATTTGTTATGTTATAGTATAAATGACAATATTAGTGAGGAGTGCGGAGTGAATAGTGGGGAGAATTTAGATACCTTATTCATTTTAATTATATTTCTTGATACGTTATTAAGTGTAAATTTTAGGCATTGGGGGAACTAATGATGGGTGAAGTTATTGTAATCACGTCAGGAAAAGGCGGCGTTGGTAAGACTACAAGTACTGCAAATTTAGGTACAGGTTTAGCCTTGATGGGGCAAAAGGTTGTATTGGTTGATACCGATATAGGATTGAGGAATCTTGATGTAGTAATGGGATTAGAAAATAGAATAGTCTATGATCTCGTAAATGTAGTGGAAGGAACATGCAGATTAAAGCAAGCACTGATAAAAGATAAGAGGTATGACGGTTTGTTTCTTCTTCCGGCAGCGCAAACCAAAGACAAAGGTGCAGTTAATCCTGAGCAAATGTTAAACTTATGCAATGAATTAAAAGAAGAATTCGACTATGTGTTGATAGATTGTCCTGCCGGTATTGAGCAAGGATTTAAGAATGCAATTGCAGGAGCAGACAAAGCAGTTGTTGTAACAACTCCTGAAGTGTCTGCGGTCAGAGATGCAGACAGAATTATCGGATTATTAGAAGCGCATGAGATTAGAAATCCCCTATTACTTATAAACAGGCTCAGAATTGATATGGTCAAAAGGGGAGACATGATGACTATTGATGATATTATAGATATCTTGGCAATTGATTTGGTTGGAGTAGTGCCGGATGATGAAAATATTATTATCTCTACCAACAGGGGTGAACCTGTAGTAAGTGATATGAAATCAAGAGCAGGACAGGCTTATAGAAATATTACAAAGAGACTTATGGGTGAACAGATACCAATTATGGATTTGGATATTGACAAAGGATTTATGGATAAATTAAAAAAACTATTTGGTGTGAGAGTTTAGGATTGGGGGAGAGGATATGTTTGATATGATGAAGTTGTTCAGTCGTGGCAGCAGCTCAAAGGATATAGCGAGAGACAGGCTAAAGCTAGTACTTATACACGATAGGGCCAATGTTTCCCCGCAGTTTCTTGAGATGCTGAAAAGTGATATCATGAAGGTTATATCAAATTACATAGAAATCCAGGATGATGAATTGGATATTCAATTGACGCGTACAAAAGGTGAGGACGGCGATAGAATGGTTCCTGCGCTTATTGCAAATATACCTATTAGAAATATGAAGAATGTAGGAAAATAAAAGGTTTTTGGTGAAAAGATGTTTGATAAGAAGTTATTTAAAAATTTTGATACAGTTACAATCATTATCGTATTGATATTAGTATCAATAGGGATTATTGCTATCAGCAGTGCTACACATGTCCATGAAACAGGCGATTTTGGGGCTGTCGAAAGGCAAATATTATGGTTCATTATTGGTTTGGTGGCAATGGGTGCAGTGATTAGTATTGATTATAGCACTTATGGGAATTTTTCAACCTATATGTATATCTTTGGTCTTGTGCTCTTGATTGCGGTACTTATTCCAGGGATTGGTGTGGTTAGAAATGGAGCCAGAAGCTGGTTTGATCTTAAGATTTCTTTGCTTCAGCCGGCGGAATTTGTTAAAATCATTATCATCATCACTTTTGCCAAGCATATAGAAAAAGTGAAAGAAGAGGATTCGGAAGATATCAATAAGACAAAAAATTTATTTATGCTGATTATGCATATGCTGTTACCTATTCTTCTTATCATGAGACAGCCTGATTGGGGAACAGCAGGAGTATTTATAGGCATTATGGTTGTCATGCTCTTTGTCTCCGGTATCAGCTACAAATATATTGTTGCAGCATTCAGTGCTTCTGCGGTTGTATTGCCTTTGTTATTTTTCTTTGTTATGAAGGATTATCAAAGGGAAAGACTTTTGGTCTTTTGGGATCCTAACAGGGATCCACTCGGACGGGGGTATCATGTAATTCAATCGAAGATTGCGATAGGTTCCGGACAATTGTATGGAAAAGGATTATTTCACGGTACACAGACACAATTAGGTTATCTTCCGGAACAGCAGACAGATTTTATTTTTTCAGTGATTGGGGAAGAATTAGGGTTTATTTGGTCTAGTATTGTAATTGTTTTGTTTATCATACTTTTATTAAGATTTTTATATTTAGCTACTGTTGCTAAGGAAAGTTTTGGTTCTTATATTATCATAGGGATTACAGCAATGATGTTTTTTCATTTATTAATTAATATCGGGATGACTATAGGATTAGCACCTGTTACCGGTATTCCGCTTCCATTTATTAGCTATGGAGGAAGTTCGTTGCTGACAAATATGATAGCCATAGGATTAGTATTGAATGTAGGGATGAGAAGGCAGAAGATTAACTTCTAGGAGGAATAGTATGAATATCGCGTTGATTGCTCATGATAAGAAAAAGGAATTAATGGTGCAATTTTCAATAGCTTATAAGGGAATATTAGCAAAACATAGTCTCTGCGCTACCGGAACAACCGGAGGATTAATCATTGAAGCTACGGGCTTAGAGGTTCACAGGTTTCTTTCGGGTCCTCAAGGAGGAGATCAACAAATTGGTGCAAGGGTTGCATATAATGAGATTGATTTGGTGTTGTTTTTTAGAGATCCACTTACAGCACAGCCACATGAGCCTGATGTAAGTGCACTATTAAGATTATGTGATGTTCACAATATACCGTTGGCAACGAATGTGGCGACTGCCGAGATTTTGGTAAGAGGACTCGACAGAGGCGACCTTGATTGGAGAGATATTGTTAATCCAAAGAATAAATAAGAGTGAATTAAAAAACAGTTCGGCTATGCCGAACTGTTTTTTAATTCACTTTGTTCTCGTTTTAATTTGATTTTCAACTTCTGCAGGGGTAAGCCCCGAAGCATCTATGACAACTGCATCAGTTTTAGTATCTTCCATTCCGGCAAAGTCATCACTCATACCGGTTACGATAATTGCATCAAATTGTTTGTAATCAGTAGAGTCTTTTCTCATTCCATGAGTAAGATTTACTACGTTATAACCTTTGTCGTTCAGATATTCCCTAACAGGAGTTAATGCAGGTTCAATAGCTATTTTTTTGCCCAATTAAATCACCTCCACTTACTTTCCATATTAGTATTAAAAAAATAGTCAGGTAATATGCATTAAAATATAATATGACAAAGGGACGGGGTTGCTGACACAAACTTATGTCAGCAACCCCGTCCCTTTGTCACTCTTAGTTATTAAAGTATTCTTGTAATATGTCTATCGCATTATTTTCAATCATTTTAACTGCATGTTCATTCAGAAATCCTTCCTGTATGGAAGAGCGAGGTAGTTTGCGTCCGTATTCACTAAGAATTGCTTCCACTGTTTCCGGTAAGCTATTGACTGTGCAGTTTCTTGTGAGGGCAAGATAGTAGTAGTCCTTGTATTTATAAAGGGTACTTTCTCCTGAATAAATATCTAAAAGTCGGGAGCTTACGGAACAGATAGCTTCAAATTCCGAAAATATATAGATCATCAAGCTTGAACTGATTTTTTTACTTCTTCTTTTTACCCGAAGTTCAGATTTCTTAAATCTGCTTTTAATATATTTATGAATGGATTCAAAATCATCATTTTCATCAACCCTGGTTACCATAATTACAAAACCTTCTGACTGGAGAGACATTGCTTCGATAATAAGTTGGGAATCGTCAACATAAAAGCCTGCTTCAAGTTCGGCTTTTTTCATCATATTCCAAAACATTTCTTGGGTTTCGGGAGAGTTATAAGAAAGATTGTCAATATCAATATTCCATTCTTCCAAATCATCAATGGAAAGAATTACTTTAATTTTATTGTGGCTTACTCTTTCTATCTTCATAATATTCACCACCACTTTACTATTTTTACTGTCTTTATATCTATTATACTGTTCAAGTGACTATTTGAGAAGTATAAAATTCTGTAAAACTTATATATACATAAAAAGTTTACTGATAAAGGAGATATTATGTATATATAACACTATAAGGAATAGTATTTATACTACTTTATGTGAAAAATAAATATAAGAATAAAAAAGCTCCCTGCTAAGATAATGGAGGAATTGTTATGGAAGAAAATGAAATTTTGATTCAAACAGAAGAGGCTGAGGATTTATCGCTTATAAATAATATTGATAATAATGAAGTTATCTATAATAAAGAAAAGGATTTTTATGTAGGAACTCAGGGCGAATTAAGGTATAAGGCAGAAGGATTGTTTAAAAAGGCAAAGGAAAAGGGAATTTCCATCGAAGACATACAAGTGGTGACGTTAAAAGAAAATAATGCAGATTTTCCTGGTATTGGGGTGGTCGAGCTTTCGACTTTTATTGCGAAGGTAAAAGGGAAATTATTAAAGACCGGTCAGATGTTTGTTGATGGTAAGCAGATTGATTATTATAATCGTTATCAAAAATATATAGCGAAAAAGATTGAACAAAAGAATATTGTACGGGATGAAAAAGGCAAAATCATATGGGAAGAAGGAAGACCAAAGTTAAAGTTAAATCCCGACTTGTTTTTAACAGAATGGGAAAGGTTTGAAATAGGTAAGGCATTAGTGGAGGATAAGGAATTTGGTTTGGAAAAGACCATAACAGGAGCTTGTGATAGGGTTATTAGAAAGTTAATGGGAGAAAATGATTGGCTGCATCCTGGTGAAGCTGCATTGTTAGATGAAGAATTTGAAGAAGTACAAGAAAAAATCAGAGAGAGTAATCAAGAAAGACAAAATAAAGAAGATTTAGTGCAGATAAGAAAAGCATCAGATAAACAACTTAGTTTTTTTAAATCTAAAATTAGAAATGCAGGCTTGGATGCAGAAAACAACAGAGTGATCGGTCTAATTATGGAAGAAATGGGTTATAGGGGCATAAACATGGAAGACCTTAGTGTAGGGCAAATGAGTAAAGCAATTGATCGCATATATCAAATCACTCCAATTATTAAAGAAAAGATGACAAGTAATCTTCAGTAAGTAGTAATGATTTCCTTTGATTTTTTATAAGCTTTTCTGTATACTAAATAGGCTGCAGGCAATATTGCCTGCAGCCTATTTAGTATTGCTGCCCGCCTACAACTCACTACCCATCAGCTAATAGTTACTTTAGATGAGAATTTGTTAATAATTTAATTAATTTGTATTTTGTATACATTCATTGTATAATATTTATGTTATAGATAATGAAAGAGGTGAGGTTTAGATGAAAGCTTTAACATTTAAAGGTGGTATTCATCCTCATGACAATAAGCATCATACAGAAAAAATTTCTATCATAAATCTGCCGGCACCTGAGAAACTTTATTTCCCAGTAGTACAGCACATTGGTGCACCATGTGATCCATTGGTTGCAATTGGGGATGAAGTAAAGATGGGACAAAAGATAGCTGATTCAAAGGCTTTTGTTAGTGCTCCTATTCACTCAAGTGTATCAGGCAAAGTGGTAGCTATTGAGTCTATTTTACATCCTAATGGCTCAAAGGTAATGGCTATTGTTATTGAGAATGACGGTAAGGATACAGTTCATGAAAGCGTAGTGCCTAAAGGTGATCTTTCAATACTCGAACCAAAACAGATTATCGAAATAGTCCGTGAGGCTGGTATTGTAGGTATGGGTGGTGCAGGATTTCCTACACATGTAAAATTATCTCCGCCACCGGATAAAAAGATTGACTATGTGATTATCAATGGCGCAGAATGCGAACCATATTTGACTTCAGACCATAGAGTTATGCTCGAAACGCCGGAAGAAGTTGTTTTAGGGTTAAAAGCGATTATGAAAGTTTTTAGTCTAAATAAAGGATATATCGGTATTGAAGAGAATAAGATGGATGCAGTTAAAATCATGAAGGAATATGCTGCTAAAGAAACAGGTATTGAAGTAGTTGTGTTGAAAACAAAGTATCCTCAGGGAGCTGAAAAACAATTAATAAAGGTAGTTACCGGAAGAGAAGTTCCTTCCGGAGGTCTTCCAGCAGATGTAGGTGCGGTTGTAAATAATATCGATACCTGTACAGCGATTGCTCGGGCCATTAAAACAGGGATGCCGTTAATACGACGTATTGTTACTGTATCCGGATTGGCTGTAAAGGAACCAAGAAACTATGCTGTAAGAATCGGAACACCTTTTAGAGTTTTATTTGAAAAGTCCGGGGGATTTGTGGTAGATCCGGTTAAGATTGTTATGGGCGGCCCAATGATGGGTATTGCACAGTTTACTATAGATGTGCCCGTGGTAAAAGGCACGTCAGGGTTATTGGCATTTACTGAGAAAGAGATACAGTTGAAGCCTGAAAGCCCATGCATCCGTTGTGGTAAATGTGTGGGAGCATGTCCGATGAATTTGCTTCCGATTTATCTAGGTGCATATTCAGCGAACAATGTATTAGATAAAGCAGAAGAATATAATGCATTGGATTGTATAGAATGTGGAAGCTGTTCTTTTGTATGTCCGTCTAAGAGACATCTTGTACAGTCTATTAGAGGAGCGAAACAAGCAATTATCGCAAAAAAACGTGCACAAGCAGCAAAATAACAATTGAAAATTGAGAATTGAAAATTGAGAAT